>DASPMA010000282.1:0-2599 GCA_035627335.1 Binatia bacterium | reverse complement strand
CGCTGAGATCATCGATGAAGAGCCTGCCCTCCGCTTCGTGGAAGATGGCGGCGGCGTCGTCGGGCGCGGCGGTCGGGGAGACTTGCCGGGCGCCGGCTTCGAGCGCCCAGGCGAGCGCAAGGTGCGTTTTCCCCGCGCCCTTCGGCCCCGTCATCGCCAGCGCGCCGTTTGGCCAGCTGCGCCATTCGGTGAGGAGGCGGGCCGCCTCCCGGTTGGCTTCGGCCACGACGAGCGTGTCGGGCGATCGCTCGCCCATGCGGAATTCGAACAGGCGCTGCTGCTGCATCATCACCGCGCGGTGGCGCGCAGCACCGGGCCTTGTCCTGTTTCTTCCAGGCTCACGCCGCGCCGCGCGAGTTCGTTGGTGAGCTGGTTGCGGTCGCCGACGAACGAGAACGAGACCAGCGCGCCTTCGCGGCCGACGGCCTCAATGCGGATCTCGGAGATCAAAGTCGCCGCCGCGCCTTCGAGGCCATCCTTGATCTGCTCCCATTGGCGCTGGTTCTGATAGAGCGCCGACGCCGACACGCGCGCGCGTTGGCCCGCGCCGGCAGCAAGCCGCGCTTTCCACTCGTTCTGGATGCGCGTGCTGGCTTGCTCGGCGAGCGATGCGAGCGCGGCGCGGAGCGCGGCCGGTTCCGATCCATTGACGCGCGCGGCGACTTCGCCGCGATCGCGCCGCGTATTGGCGTCCACTTCGACGAGCGCGGCGGTAGCGGTCGAGCCTTGAACGCGCAGCGTTGCGTACAGGGCTGAGGATGCGCCCGCGCCTTGTGCGGATGGCGCGGCGGCGTCCCACGCCGGCGCGCCTTGCAATCCTTCAGGCGCAGTCGCCAACGGCACGAGCTCGTCACCGAAACCGCCTTGCGTCCAAACTTCGCGCCAAAGCGCCGCCGTTTCGGGCGCCAGATCGCCGGCAACCGCAGGCACGACCAGCACTGCCGCGGTGCGCGTGTCGAGGACGCTCAGATTGTTCTGCCGCAGCATCGTGCGCACGCTGGCAGGATCGAAGCGCACCGTGAGGCGGCCGATGTAGCGCGTGGCGGAGCGGCGTTGTTCTTCGACATCCACGCTGAGCACGAGGCGCTCGATGGCGGCTGCATCCAGTTCCGGGATGGCGCCGCCGCGGGCGGAAAGTTCGTCAGGCACGGTCAACCGGCGGACTAGGCGCTCATAGCCAATGCGCTGGGCGGCGGCGAAAGCGGCGGCCTGGGCGGTGGCGGCGTCGGCGGCGGTTTCGTCAACATAGACGCCCGAAACCGCATACACATTCGCACTCTGGGCGCTTGCGAGCCCAGGGGCGAACGCGCACAAGGCCGCCAGGAAAACGGCGGCGAAGGCGGCCATGGGCGTGGCTTTCATTACGGTACCTCGTGATGCGCTGGAATGACCCGGACCCTAGCTGGCGCGGAATCGCCTATCAATGCGGCGGCATCTGGACTTGAGGCGACGTGACCGAACCTAAAGGCGCCAATGGCCTGACGTATCGAGACGCCGGCGTCGATATCGACGAGGGCGAGCGGCTGGTCGATCTGATCAAGCCGGCCGCGAAATCCACAGCCCGGCCCGGGGCCGACGGCGCGCTGGGCGGCTTTGCCGGTGCCTTCGACCCCAAGGCGGCAGGGTTCAAGGACCCCATCTTCCTAGCCACCACGGACGGGGTGGGCACCAAGCTGAGAATCGCCATTGAGAGCGGGCGGCACGAGACGGTGGGCATCGACCTCGTCGCCATGTGCGTGAACGACCTCTCCGCCCAGGGCGCCGAGCCGCTCATGTTCCTGGACTATTACGCGACCGGGAAGCTCAACGCGGACGAGGCGGCGCTTGTGGTGCAAGGCATCGCTGAAGGCTGCCGGCAAGCGGGCGCTGCGCTCGCCGGCGGCGAGACGGCCGAGATGCCGGGCATGTACGGCAAAGGCGATTATGACTTAGCCGGATTTTCTGTCGGCGCGGCTGAACGTGGGACGCTGCTGCCGCGTGTCGATGAGATGAAGGCTGGCGACGCGATCATTGGCGTCGCGTCGAGCGGCCCACACTCGAACGGCTATTCGCTGGTGCGCAAAGTGGTGGAGCGCAGCGGGCTTGCCTGGGATGCGCCGGCGCCGTTCGCGAAGGGCAAGACGCTCGCGGAAGCTTTGCTAACGCCGACGCGGATTTACGCGAAAGCGCTGAAGCCGGTGTTCGAGGCGAAGCTCGCGAAGGGCGCCGCGCACATAACGGGCGGCGGCTTGGTGGAGAACACGCCGCGTGCGCTGCCGGATCATCTCGAAGCGGACTTCGACTGGACTGCGTGGAAGCGCCCTGCCGTGTTCGAGTGGCTGCAGGAAGCCGGCGGCGTGCCGGAAGCCGACATGCGCCGCACGTTCAACCTGGGCATCGGCATGGTGCTGATCGTGGCGCCGGAGCACGTGCAGGATGTGGTCGCGATGCTGACGGCGGGCGGCGAGAGCGCCTTCGAGATTGGCGTGCTGACGGCGGCATGAGCACCTACCCATCCCCGGATTGCGCTCAGCGCAAGTCCGGGGCCCATAAACGCGGAACCGATGTGATTACATCGGGTCAGTGGTGTTTATGGGTGCCGGGCTCGCCGCTTCGCGCC
>DASPMA010000281.1:0-3034 GCA_035627335.1 Binatia bacterium | reverse complement strand
AGCATCCGCCGGCTCAGGCGGGGCGGCGCCCTGGGGCAGCGGGCCGAAGATCTGATCGAGCGCGCGACCTGCGGCCGCTTCGTCGATGTCGCCGACAATGGTGATTTGCAATCGCGCGCGCGTCAGCAAGGCACGCCGCCGCTCCTGCAACGTTGCACGGGTGATCGCGTCCACGCTCTCGCGCGAAGTGCGCCGCGCGTAGGGATGGCCTGCGTACAGCGCGTTATCCAACGCCAAGTTGGCAAGGTAGCCCGGATTGGTGTCGCGCGTGCGGATGCCCACTAGCAGCTGGCGCTTGATGCGCGCCAAAGGCTCGGCGTCGAAGCGGGGCTCGTGCAGCGCCAGGCGCGCCATCTCGAACGCGGCGTCGCGATTTTCGCTGAGCGTCGTGAGACTCATCCCCACGCCGTCCCAGCCGGCCGAAAAGCCGAGCGACATGTTCAGCTCTTCCAGGCGCTCCTTGAACGCGTTCGCGTCCATCGCGCCCGCGCCTTCGGTCAGCATGTCGGCCATCACGCCGGTGACGCCGACTAGCCGATCAGGTTCGATTGCCGCGCCGCCGCGCCAATAGGCGCGCAGCACCACCATCGGCACGGTGGAGTCCGAAACGAGCCATGCCTCGATGCCGCCCGGCGAGCGGATGGCGCGCACCGGCACACCGTGCTGCGATGCGGCGGACTCCGTGCGTTGCTGAGCAAGCGCTTCCGTCAGCGGCGCAAATGCAAAGAGCGCGACCGCCGCAAGCAAAGCGACTCCCCGCCCCCTTGTGGGGCGGGGTTGGGGGTGGGGGGCGTGCAGACGAGCAGGCGCCTGCTTGTCGGAACGCCCCCCCTCCGCCGACTTCGTCGGCGCCTCCCCCACGAGGGGGGAGGCATGGCGCCGGTGCAACTTCATCACTCCGCTTCCTCCGGCGGCATGAGCCAGCCCGTCACGGACGCATCCATGTCCAGCGTCTGGCGCGCCATTGTCAGCGCTTCCTCGCGCGTCACCGCGGCGATGTCTTCGCCCCAGGTGACGACATCCTCGATACTTTCGCCTTGCGCCAGCGACGCGCCATAGATGTTCGCCAAACTCTCCTGACTGTCGCGCGCGTAAATCGCCGCCGCGGACAGCGAGGACTTCGCGCGCGTCAGCTCGGCATCCGTCGGCCCATCGCGCAGATAGTCGGCGATCACGCGATCGACCGCCCCTTCCAGCGTCTCCAGCGAAACGCCCTCAACCGGGGTCGCCCACACCGATACGCTGCCGCCGCCCAGGCCCGACGTGCTGGCGCCCGCGCCCGCGCTCACGGCGATGCGCTGGTCTTCCACCAGCGCGCGATAGAGACGGCTTGTCTCCGAGCCGCCGAGAATTTCGATCGCCACATCCAGCGCATGCGCCTGGCGGCCGTCGTCCGTGCCGTAGCTGATGGCGCGATACATGCGCGACATCGACGGCTGGCGCACCTTCTCGTCGCGATGCGTCACGCGCATCGGCCCGACACTCGGCGGATCGCTCACCCAGGTTCGCGTCGGCAGATTCCGCGTTGGCCTGAGCCGCCCGTAATAGCGCTCCGCCAGCGGCCGCAGCTCTTCCGCGTTCACATCGCCGGCGACCACCAGGATCGCATTGTTCGGCGCGTACCACGTTTCATAGAAGCGCAGCGCTGTCTCGCGATCGAGCGCATTGATCTCATGCAGCCAACCGACAACCGGCGTGCCGTACGGATGGTGCGGCCACAGCATCGCCCGCATGCGTTCGCCCAGAATGGCCCCCGGATTGTTGTCGGTCCGCTGGCGGCGCTCTTCGGCGATCACGTCGCGTTCGGAGGCGAACGTCTCGTCCGAAAAGCGCAGATTGCGCATCCGGTCCGCTTCCATGCGCATGACCAATTCGAGCCGGTCGCGTGCGATACGCTCGTAGTAGGCCGTGTAATCCCAGGACGTGAACGCGTTGTCGTCCCCGCCATTGCGGGCCACGGTGCGCGAGAATTCGCCCGGCGCGATCTCGCGCGTGCCCTTGAACATCAGATGCTCGAAGAAGTGTGCGACGCCCGAATAGCCGCGCGGCTCATCGGCCGCGCCGACGCGGTACCACAGCATGTGCGTGACCACGGGCGCGCGCCGGTCGGTGATCACCACCACCTGCAGCCCGTTGCGCAATGTGAAGGTCTCAGGGCGCGGCAGTTCGCGCGCGTGCGAAGTCGCCCCGACTGCGAGCAACGATAACGCTATCGCGAATAAACGCGCCGCCGTGCGCCCAGCCCGCACCGGCTTGCTCAGGTCCCCGGCAGTTTGAAACCGCCGCGATCGCGTTCGATCACGACTTGCCCGCCGCCCGTCGCGCGGCGAATGGATTCATCGCGCGCGAGGCGCTCAGCTTCCTCTTCGGCGTTGAGCGGCGCCGCGGGCGCCGCGCTGCTGCCGCCGAAGCTCAACACGCGGTCGACGAAATCCTGGTTGCGCCGGACGATGCCCTGGCTCTCGTAATCGATCGTGTCCCGGATATTGGGGTCGACCGCTTCAGCGCCGGCGTTCGCCACCAGCGTGCGCTCGCCCTGGCTGGCGCCGCGCGCAATCTCCTGGCCGAACAACGCCGCGCGCGCATCCTGGCTCGGCTGCAATTCCTCGGGACGCGTCTCGCCCGGACGCGGCGGGCGAAGCGAATAGTCCGGCGGCAGCGTCAGCGGCGCTTGCGTCACCACCCGGAATTCGTCCGGCGCCGTTCTCGCCGCGCCCATGGCGCGGTTTACGCTGGAGCAGCCGGTCGCCGCGCTTGCCGCCGCGAGGACAGCCAGCACCGTGATCGATTTGTTCATCGGACGCCCATCTCCCTAATTCGCGCCGTTCTTAGCTGAGCCGGACCCACTCCGCCAAGCTGCGTTACCAGTCACGGGATCAGCCCTGATTAGGACCGTTCTGGGGCGAATCCCGGCGCTGGCTCAGCTGCTTGGCGGGTTCGCGCGGCCCGCGAACCGCGCCTTGAGCTGGCGCCACGTGGTGCCCTTGCCCGGCTCGGTCTCGGTGAAAAAGATCATGTCGACCGCCAGAATGAT
>DASPMA010000280.1:0-2684 GCA_035627335.1 Binatia bacterium | reverse complement strand
GCGCGCGTTCGGCCTTAGGCATGGCGACATCGGCGGTGCGATACACGACTTGCCGCTGCAGGTTGGAAAGCGCGACCCGATCGTCATCGATAATGCGCAAGCGCCCAACGCCCGCCGCCGCGAGGTAAAGCGCCGCTGGCGCGCCCAGTCCGCCGGCGCCGACAAGTGCGACGGTCGCCGCCTTCAAGCGCTGCTGGCCCGGTCCGCCGATCTCTTTCAGCAGAATGTGCCGCGCATAGCGTTCACGTTCTTCGGCGCTCAGCATGTCCGGGATATAGCCGCTCGCGCCGTCGGGCGCATCAGGGTGCGGATGCGGGCGCTGGCGGCGTTTCGCAAGTCTGGAAGCGGAACACGCCGGGCGCTTGGTCGACGCGGTCGCGATAGAGTCGCGGCAGGATGTCCGGCATGAAGACGTAGCCCGGTGCGGGCGTGTCGTTGCGCGGCAGCTGATCGAGGTAATGCATCTGGGAGTCGAACAAGTACACGGCGAACGGAGCGCCGCCGCCTTCCGGCTGCACCCGCGTGAGCGCTGACCTGTGCGCCGGCCCGCTTTCTCTGAGCGCGTTCACCGGCGTGTAAGTGTAGTCCGTACCGAGCGTTGTGACGTGAACGACAAAACTGACGTTGCCGAAACGCTGGCCGCCGGCCTCCGACATTTCAATGGGACCTGACCCCGCCGAGGGAAGCCGGCGGAATCGCAGCTGAATACGGCGGTCATCGTTGAACTCGTACATCGCATTCTCGGCGAGGCAGTCTTCTGCGGTTGGCAGCCGCGCAGCTTGCGGGACCGGCGTCAGGCCGGGCTCATCCGGAGTCGTGGGGGAGCTGCGGTAGATGAAAAAGCCGGCCGCCGCGACAAGAGCGATTGCCAGCACAATGAAAACTGCGCGCATGAGATATCCCTTCCGGCAGCTTAGGCGCGGGCGGCGCGTGCGTCCAGTTCAGCCGCGGCCCGTGCTGCCGAAGCCGCCGGCGCCGCGCGCGCTCTCCGGCAGCGTGTCCACTTGGTCCCAGCGCGCTTGCGTCACCGGCGCGATCACCATTTGCGCGATGCGCTCGCCGCGGCGGATCGTGAACGGCTCCTGGCCGAGATTAATCAGGATCACCTTCACCTCGCCGCGATAATCCGCGTCGATCGTGCCCGGCGTATTGAGACAGGTGATTCCATGCTTCAGCGCCAGCCCGGAGCGCGGACGCACTTGCGCTTCATATCCGGCGGGCAGCGCGATGGTGAGCCCGGTCGGCGTCAGCGCGCGCTCGCCAGGCCTAAGGGTCACGGGCTCGTCATCTGGCACAGCCGCGCGCAGATCCATGCCGGCGGAAAGCGCTGTTTCATAGGCCGGCAGCGCCAATCCTTCGAAATGCGGCAGGGGCGAAACGAGCACAGGGACGGTCTGCGTATTCATATTCTACGCATAGACCGGATTCGCGATCCGCGCACGAGCGCGGAGAACAACTGACGCTTACTTCTTACCGGCGCGCCGCTTGGCGGCGTTCAAGAGATCGCGGCGCGCTTCCTCTTCGAAGCGGCGGATTTCGGCTTGCTCGGCTTCCTTCTTGCGGCGCTTGGCCTCAAGCGCGGCTTCGCGGGCGGCGCGTTCGCGCTCGGCCTTGGCCGCGGCTTCCGCGGCCATCTTGCGCTCGAGCTTTTCCAGTTCGACCCGCTCGCGGCGGCGCTTCTCGGCCTCGATGCGCTTCTCTTCCTTCGCCTTCGCGGCGGCGGCGAGTTCCTCGGCTACCTTCGGATCGACCGGCGCCGGCGCCTTCTGCTTGAATTTCTCGAGCATGGCCTTCTTGGCGGCTTCGGCGGCTTCACGGCGTTCGTTGTGGTTCTGAAAGCTCATTCGTCGTCCTTCAGGGCGCGCGCGGCGCGCTCAGCGCTGGAATCGGATGTGGGATTTTCGGACGCTCTACATAGCGCGAAGCGTATGAGGCTCAAGCCCCCGCGGCTTGCGTTTCCGCAGAGTTTATTTGCGGCGTGGGGATTTCGGCGCGAGGGCTTGCGCAATTGTCGCAGCCAGTCTGCGCGCTACGGCTTCCTTGGCCATGCGCGGCCAGGTTTCCGCGCCGTCCTTGGTGATCAGCATGACCTGATTTTCCGGCCCGCCCATCACATCGCCCGACACGTCGTTGGCGACGATCCAGTCGCAGCCCTTCTTGGCGATCTTCGCGCGCGCGTGTTCTTCGACCTTTTCGGTCTCGGCGGCAAAACCAATGACAAGTTTGGGACGCTGCTTTCCGGGCTTTGCCAGCGTGGCGAGAATGTCAGGGTTCTCCGTGAGCGAAATAGTGGGAATACCCGACTTGTCCTTCTTGATCTTCTCATCGGAGGTCGCCGTCGGCCGCCAATCCGCGACAGCCGCCACCATGACGGCAACGTCGAGCGGCAGCGCCGCCTGCGACGCGGCCAGCA
Source organism: Binatia bacterium (assembly GCA_035627335.1). GTDB lineage: Bacteria > Pseudomonadota > Alphaproteobacteria > Caulobacterales > Aquidulcibacteraceae > Vitreimonas. The sequence goes on along the minus strand of DASPMA010000280.1, from coordinate 271 downwards.
TCTCGCGCGCGCTTTCCACGCGTTTCAGCGTGACGCCTGCTGGCGTTGCGAGATTTGTCGGACCGGAGACCAGCGTCACGTCGGCCCCCAGTTCGGCCAAGGCGGCGGCGATCGCGTAGCCCTGCTTGCCGCTGGAGCGGTTGGAGATGAACCGCACCGGGTCGATGGCCTCCAGCGTCGGGCCCGCGGTAACGAGCGCGCGCTTGCCATTGAGCGGGCCGGCCGTCAGCAGCGCGAGCGCCGCATCGCGGATTTCTTCCGGCTCGGCCAT
>DASPMA010000279.1:0-4362 GCA_035627335.1 Binatia bacterium | reverse complement strand
CCGATCGTCGCGCTCGCGTTCCTCGGCTTTCTGATTTCGCGCTATCTCACCTCGTTCCAGCTCGGCCATGTGCCCGCGGCGTGGGATCCCGCATTCGGCGACGGCACGGAAACAGTCATCACCTCATGGGCGTCGAAGGCGTGGCCAATTCCGGACGCGGGTCTTGGGGCGGCGACGTATCTCATCGAGGCGCTCAGCGGCGCGATCGGCGACCGGCGGCGCTGGCGCACCATGCCATGGCTCGTGTTCGCATTCGGGCTGATGATCGTGCCGCTGGGCGCAGTCAGCATCACCTTCATCATGATCCAGCCGACGTTGCTCGGCGCCTGGTGCGGCATCTGTCTCGTCACCGCCGCCATCACCGTTGTGCTCATCCCCTATTCGCTCGACGAACTGGTCGCGACGTTCCAATTCCTCGTGCAGAGCAAGCGCGCCGGCCGTTCGCTGTGGCGAACGTTCTGGTTCGGCGGATCGCTGCCTGGCGGCGGCTGCGATCCCAGCCCTGGCATCGATGCGCCGCCCGCCGTCGTGCTGAAGACGTTCGCCACCGGCGGCGTCACCTTCCCGCCCACGCTGGTTGGCTGCATCGCCATTGGCGTCCTGCTCATGTGCACGCGTCTCGTGTTCGGAACCGAAGGCGCCATGGCCAACAGCGATCACGTGATGGGGTGCCTTGTCGTCACCATCGCGGTCACCGCGCTCGCCGAAGTGGGCCGTCCCGTGCGCTTGCTCAACGTCCCTGTCGGCGCCTGGCTCGTGCTCTGCCCGTTCGTGCTGGATGGCGCTACGCTGATTGCATCGGCGGCAAGCGTCGTGCTGGGCGCGGCCCTCATCGCGTTGAGCCTGCCGCGCGGGCGCCTCAGCGGCGAACACTATGGCGGCTGGGACAAGCTGATTATTTGAATGGAGGCAAACATGATACGCAAAGCACGCGCGCAATGGCGCGGAACAGGAAAAGACGGCGCCGGCGAACTCACGACAGACTCCGGCGTGCTGTCGCAGACGCCATATTCCTACAAGACGCGTTTCGAAAACGAGCGCGGCACGAATCCTGAAGAACTCATTGCCGCCGCCCACGCCGGATGTTTCACGATGGCGCTGGCGTTCCAGCTGCAGAAGGCCGGCTTCACGCCGACCGAGCTCAGCACCGAAGCGGCGGTCACGCTCGAACCAGAAGGCGACGGCTTTCGCGTCAGCCGATCGGCGCTGACCCTGCAAGCGAAGACGCCGGAGATCGACCAGGTCAAGTTTCAAGAGCTGGCGAAAGCGGCCAAGGACGGCTGCCCGATTTCGAAACTGCTGAAGGCGGAGATCACGCTGGAGGCCACGCTGAGCTGAAGCCGCCCTTTGGCGTCGCTTCGACGAACAGCGCGCGATCCCGCTTGATCGCGCGCCGCCGCTGTTCGATGCTCGCCCGATCACGTCGGAGAGCATGCATGTCAGCCTATTTCGTCTGCCACAACCGCATCACCGATGCACAGAAAATGGGTGAGTACCTCCGCAGCGTCATGCCCTCGCTGAACGCCCACGGCGCCGAGGTTCTGGTCGTGGACGAGAGCTGCACCGTGATGGAAGGCGACACGCCCCTGCCACGCACCATTGTGATCCGCTTCGCATCGCGCGCCGACGCCGAGCGCTGGTACAATTCGCCGGAGTATAGCGCGATCAGGCCGTTGCGCCTGGAAGCGACGGAAGGCTTCGCGGTGCTGGTGAACGGGTTCGGCGCATGAAAGCTCAAGCCATGACCGCGTTCGGCGCACCGCTCGCGCCGATGGACCTCGAACTGGCCCGGCCCGGCCCCGGAGAAGCTATCGTGCGCGTCTCGCGCGCGGGCCTTTGCCACTCCGATCTCCATATTCACGACGGCTATTTCGATTTCGGCGATGCAAGACAGCCCGTCGCAATCGACATGCCGGCAGTGCTCGGCCACGAGATTGAAGGCGAGGTCGCCGAGCTTGGCGAAGGCGTGAGCGGTCCCGCGCCCGGGACGCGGGTCGCCGTCTATCCTTGGCTCGGCTGCAATGCGTGCGCGACTTGCGCTGCCGGCGATCAGCAGCTTTGCATCGCCCTCCCCCGGCGCGCGCTGGGCGTTTCCGCATGGGGCGGCATGGCCGAGTACGTGCATGTGCCGTTCGCCGACGCGCTCATTCCCATCGGCGATCTGGCGCCCGGCCTCGGCGCACTCGCAATGTGCTCCGGCCTCACCGCCTATTCCGCGCTGAAGAAGATCGGCGCGCCGCCCGCCGATCATCCCGTCCTGATCATCGGCATGGGCGGCGTGGGCTTGATGGCGATGGCGCTGGCGAAAAGCGTGTTGCCCAACCCGATTATCGCCGCTGACGTCGACCCCGCTAAACGCGAAGCGGCGTTGAAATACGGCGCCGTCGAAGCGATCGAGCCGAACACCGACGCCTGGAAGGCCGCCGCTGCCAGACGCGGCTCCGCCGCCGCCGCCATCGATTTCGTCGGTGCGCCGGCGACGTTCGCGTACGGCACGGCGAGCCTCAAGCGCGGCGGCAAATACATCATCGTCGGCCTCTTCGGCGGCAAAGCCTCGCTCCCTCTCGCTTCGCTTCCATTGCGGCCAATCTCGATCATCGGCTCCTATGTCGGCCGCCTCGACGAGGCGCGCGAACTGATCGCGCTCCTGCAACGCGGCGCCGTCCCGGCCCCGCCCATGCACGAGCGCCCGCTCGCCGAAGCCAACGCCGCCATCAACGACCTGCGCGCGGGCAAGGTGCTGGGGCGCGTTGTCTTGAAGCCGTGATGTTGGCGTGAGCCATCCGAAGCTGTGCGATGAAGGCGTCAGTCCTCCTCCGCCAAGGCTTCGGCCGACGTGGGTCGGAGGAAATCCTTCGCTCCGCTGCGCACAGCGTAGGATGGTGCGAGCGGCGGGAGTTGAACCCGCACCGCCTTTCGGCGAACGGATTTTAAGTCCGCTGCGTCTACCAGTTTCGCCACGCTCGCGTTGGGGCGATATGCGCAAATCCGCTGGACTCGTCCACTGCTTCTGTCCTGACATTGCCGGGAAGCAGGAATTGTAGCGGCGCGCCCCCCGCGAAAGGACCTTCCGCATGTCTGACGCAAGCACCCAGGAAGATCGCCGCACGGTGCTGCACGAGCTGGAGGACTGGCTGGAGGCGCCGATGCTGGTGCTGAGCCTCGCCTGGCTGGTGCTGGTTATGATCGAGCTGATCTGGGGCGGCGCCCGCATGCTGGAGGTGTTCGGCACGGCGATCTGGGCGGTCTTCATCGCCGAATTCGCGCTTCGCCTCTGGCTCGCTCCGGAGAAGGGCCGCTTCCTGCGCAACAATGTGATCAGCCTGATCGCGCTCGTGTTGCCGGCCTTCCGCGTGTTCCGCTTTTTCCGCCTGGTGCGGTTCGCGCGCGGGGCACGGCTGGTGCGCGTCGTGGGCACGGTCAATCGCGGCATGCGCGCCCTCAAGGCAAGCATGGGCCGGCGCGGACTCGGCTATGTGCTGCTGTTGTCATTGCTCGTGCTGCTGCTCGGCGCCGCGGGGATGTTCGCTTTCGAGGCGGAGACCGCCGGCGGTTTTGGCAATTACGGCGATGCGCTCTGGTGGACCGCCATGCTGCTCGCAAGCCTCGGCACCGATTACTGGCCGCAGACGCTGGAAGGCCGCCTGCTCTGCTTTCTGCTCGCCCTGTTCGGACTCGGCGTCTTTGGATACATCACCGCCTCGTTCGCGAGCTTCTTCGTGGGACGCGACGCAGAGCAAAGCCGCGAGATTGCCTCCACGGGCGACATCGAGCGCCTGCGCGAGGAGATCGCGGCGCTGCGCCAGCAGATGGCGTTGCGCTAGAGCGTGCCCATGCATCCGCTCGACAAACTGATCTGGACCGCGCTCAGGACGCGTCAGGCGCATTTGAGCGAGGGCGATGAGCGCGCGCGCCGCTTCCAAACAGAGATCGGTCCGTTCGCGGCTGCCGTAGACGTCTCGACAGCAGCGGTCGCTTCTCTCGCCGCGCTCATTCCAGTCGACGGCGACATCTCTTTGCTCGAACCCTCGCCGCCAGCCGCGCCGAGCAACGTCGAGGTCTCGTTCACGGCGCCCGGCGTGCAGATGATCGCGCGCGCATTCACGCGCGGCGCCGCTGAGGAGCTGCCGATCGAACCGCTCGGCGATGCGGACGCGGGGGAAATGCTGGCGCTCGCCCTGCTCACCCGTCCCGGACCATTCCGCAAACGCACGCACACGCTCGGCCGCTTCATCGGCATTCGCGACAACGGCAAGCTCATCGCCATGGCCGGCGAGCGGCTGCAGACCGACGAGTTCATCGAAATCAGCGGCGTTTGCACGCATCCCGACTATCGCAGCCGCGGGTTTGGCGCCGCGCTGC
>DASPMA010000278.1:0-6586 GCA_035627335.1 Binatia bacterium | reverse complement strand
CGCGCGCGTTCGCGGCGGATAGTCTTGCGCTTTTGCGAGGAAAGATCGGCGAGGAAGTCCGCGAACGAGCCGTAGCCCCGGTTGAACCAATGGTACTGCAGCCCAGCGCGCCTCATGTACCCCAGCGATTCGAGCCGTGCGCACTGTTCCGCGCTCGCGAACGTCGCATGCACCGAGGACGCGCCAGCACGTTGCGCCAAGCCGATCGCGCCTTGCGCCAACGCCGCGTCCACCGCCGCCTCGCGCGCGAAAATGCGGCGGCCCGGCACAGGGGTGAACGGCACGGCGCATTGCAGCTTGGGATAATAGCGCCCGCCGGCGCGGATCAGCGCATCGGCCCAGGCGTGATCGAACACGTATTCGCCATACGAATGATCCTTGCCGTAAAGGGGCATCGCGCCGACAACCTGTCTCGTCGCATCGCGCGCGATGAGGTGCGCCGGCTGCCAGCCGCGCGTCGCAGAGGCGCAGCCGCTTTCCTCCAGCGCCTGCAGAAAATCCCAGGAGAGAAACGGGTCGTACGGCGCGTCCGGCGGATTGGCGAGGCCGTCCCACGCCTCGCGCGCGACCTTTGAAAGCTCGCCCGCGATCTCGATTGTCAGCGTGTCGGCGCCGTCCATGGCGCAAATCTAGACCGCGATCTGTGGCGAAACAAAGCTTTGGATCACTCGATCTCGAACAGGCCGTCGACTTCCACAGCGAAGCCCATCGGCAAATTGGCCATGCCTACCGCCGCGCGCGCATGCCGCCCGGCGTCGCCGAACACCGACACCATGAGGTCGGAGCATCCATTCATCACTTGCGGGATTGGGTCGAACTGCGGCGTGACGTTCACGAAGCCGTTGAGCTTCACCACGCGGCGCACGCGATCGAGATCGCCGCCGCACGCGGCCTTAGCCTGCGCCAGCAGATTGAGCGCGCAGAGGCGCGCCGCGGCCTGGCCTTCCTCGACTTCGATCTGATCGCCAAGCTTGCCCTTGATGCCGCCGTTTGCGTCCACCGAGACTTGTCCAGACACGTGCACGACATTGCCGACGATCACGAAGGGCACATAGGAAGCAACCGGCGCCGGCGGCGTCGGCAACGTGATCCCTAGCTCCTGCAAGCGTGCATCAATACGGCCGGTCATGACGCTCCCCAGTCCATTCGCCTCAGCATAGGACGCGCACGCCCGTTGGGCAAAGCGTCGCGCCCAAAACATGGTCGTCTGGCGTCGTGAGTCCAGCGCCGCAGCGAAGTGCGCCTTGTCACTGATCCTCACCTTGCGCCTTCAACGCACGGCCTGTCTGCACCGCGTCTCTCCCGAACTTGCCGCGGGCCTTGGCGATCGCGGCTTCCGCCGCAGCGCGCTTCGGCGTATTGGTGTCCAGCATGTCGCCCTTATCGGCGAGCGCCGCTTCGCTGAAATCGGAAAGGCCGACGCCGATCAGGCGATATTTCGTCCTGCCGTTAGCCTCGGCGCCCAGAAGTTCGCGCGCGTGGGCGAAGACACGTGACGCAAGCAGCGTCGGTTCCGGCAATTGGCGCCGCCGAGTGATGATCTTGAATTTCGCATCCTTCAGCTTGAGCGTCAGCGTCAGCCCTGCCGTTTCGCTCGCGCGGCAGCGCGCCGCCACCTTCTCGCAAAGCGGCCAGAGGATGTCCTCCAGTTCTTCGACATCGCCGACGTCTTCGAGGAACGTCGTCTCCGCTGAAATGCTCTTGCGCTCGCCATCCGGATCGACCTTGCGCGGATCGTCCGCCATCGAGAGCGCAAACAGTTGCGCGCCCCAATCGCCGTAGAGCGCGCGCATCCGCTGCGGGCCAACATTACGAATGTCGCCGATCTTTTTCAGGCCGTTGCGCTCCAGCGCCGTGGCGCCTGCAGGGCCGACGCCCGGCAACGTCGCCACCGAGCGCGATTCCAGAAACGCCAACGCCTCCGAGCGCCCGATCACGGAGAAACCGCGCGGTTTATCGAGATCGCTCGCGGTCTTGGCCAGGAACTTGTTGAACGACAGCCCGATCGAGACGGTGAGCTGACGCTCTTCCCAAATCCGGTTCTGCAGCTTGATCAGGGATTGCGCCGGCGTCCCGCTGTGCAGCGCCTCGGTGCCGGTCAGATCCATGAACGCTTCATCGATCGAGAGCGGCTGCACTTGCGGCGTCAGGTCCTCCATCATGCGGCGGATGAGCCGGCCCTCGTGCACGTACTTCGCCATATCGCCATGCACCACCTTCGCTTGCGGGCAAAGCTTCAGCGCCTTGAACATCGGCATGGCGGAACGCACGCCATACGCCCGCGCCACGTAGCAGCACGTCGAAACAACGCCGCGTTTGCCCCCGCCGACGATCACCGGATGCGGCATCAGCGAAGGATCGTCCCGCTTTTCGATCGAGGCGTAAAACGCGTCGCAATCGAGGTGCGCGATGGAAAGCTGGGAAAGCTCCGCATGATCCAGCGGCTGTTCGGCGCCGCATGACGCGCACCGCGCGCTTGCCGCCTCCGACGCGCATGCCCGGCAGAGGATCACGGAATATGGACCGCCGGCGCCCTCGCCGGCATCGTTAGTCCAAACGCAGCCGCGTGCGGAGCTTGCACGAACCGAAATGCCGGCGAGGGCGCCGGCGGTCCGGGGTTCCGCTGCCAAAGCATCACTGCATCTGCTCCGAGGGTTCGCCTTCCGGCCCGAACAGCCACGCAGCGCCGCGTACGCCGGAGCTATCGCCGTGCCTGTTCTTTACCAGATCCGTGCGCAGTACGTCGGAGAACACGTGCGCCAGCAGTTTCCCACGCACGCTCGGATACAAGCTCTCGATATTCGACACGCCGCCGCCAAAGACGATGACGTCCGGATCCAAAATGTCGATCACCACCGCCAACCCGCGCGCCAAACGATCGGCCAGCAAATCCAGCGCCACCCGCGCTTTCACATCGCCAGCGCGCGCCGCTTCATCCGCTTCGCGCGCGTCCAGCCCCGACCAGCGCTTGAACCCCGAGCCTGACACCCACTGCTCCATACAATTCGGCCGGCCGCACCAGTGCCGGCCTGCGTCTTCGTCGGCGCGCGCCCAGGGCAGCGGCGTGTGGCCCCATTCGCCGCCGATCCCATTGACGCCCTCGATCACCTTGCGCTCGACCACCACGCCGCCGCCGCACCCCGTGCCCATGATGACGCCGAACACGACGCGCCCATGCGCCGCGGCGCCGTCGACCGCCTCTGAAAGCGCAAAGCAGTTCGCGTCGTTCTCCACGCGCACCGGCCGCTTCAGCGCCGCCTTCAGGTCCTCGAGAAACGGCTTGCCGTTCAGCCACAGCGAATTGGCGTTCCGCACTAATCCCGTCGCCGGCGAGAGCGAGCCTGGCATGCCGACGCCAACCGTTACCGCGCGCTGGCCCGTCTGCTCCTCGATTCGCATCGTCAGGTCCGCCACCGCGCGCACCGCGGCCTCGTAATTCCCCGGATTCCGCACGCGCTCGCGCACAAGGATTTCACCTTGTGAATCAAGCAATGCGCCTTCGATTTTGGTGCCGCCGAAGTCCACGCCAAGGCGCATCTGGAAATCCTTAAGCCGTTCTTAATGGTACTGGCGAGATTGCTGGTGTTGCGATGGGTTGTTAAGGGCTCGTCGGTATAAGGGCATGAGAACACAAGCTTTGTTGTGTTCACGGGCCGCGGAAGCAAACGGGTTCATGGCCAAGACCGTTCTCATCGTCGAAGACAGCGAACTCAATATGAGGCTGTTCAACGACCTGTTGGAGGCCTTTGGCTACAAGACCGTCAAGACCCGTGACGGCCGCCAGGCGCTGCCGCTGGCGCGCGAGCACAAGCCCGACCTTATCGTTATGGACATCCAGCTTCCGGAAATCTCCGGCCTGGAACTCACCGACCGTCTGAAGAAAGACGCCGCGCTAAAATCGATCCCCGTAGTCGCGGTGACGGCTTTCGCCATGCGCGGCGATGAGCAGAAGATCCTCGCCGCCGGGTGCGACGCGTATCTCTCCAAGCCCATCTCGGTGACGACGTTCCTCGAAACCATCCGCAAGTTCATCGGATGAGGAGAGCGAGCCCATGAGCGCGCGCATCCTTGTCGTCGACGACCTTGAAGCCAACCGGCGCCTGTTAGAGGCCAAGCTCACGGCCGAGTATTACGACGTGCTGATGGCGCGCCGCGGCGAGGAAGCCGTGCAGGTGGCCAAGCGCGAAAAGCCGGACCTCATTCTGCTCGACGTCATGATGCCTGGCGGCATCGACGGGTACGAAGCGTGCCGGCGCATCAAGGCGCAGGCGGAGACCAAGCACATACCCGTCATCATCCTCACGACGCTTGACGACCGGGACAACAAACTGCGCGGTCTGCAGGCGGGCGCCGAGGAGTTCCTCACCAAACCGATCGATGACGTGCACCTGATCGCGCGGGTGAAGAGTTTGCTTGGCCTCAAAGTCGTCATCGACGAATTGCGCGCGCGTGAAGCCAACGGCCGCCGCCTCGGCGTCATCGGTGAAGACCTTCGCCCCGATCCTCTGGACCAGCACCGCCTAGTCGCCGGCAATGTGCTGGTGGTAGACGACAACGCTCATCAGGTGAAAGCGATCAAGGCGGCGCTCGGCGTCGAGCACCGCGTCGCGGTGATGGGCGTCGAAGAGGGCGCAGGCCCGCCCGATCTCGTCGTCGTTTCCGTCACTGCCAAGAGCTTCGACGGCTTTCGCGTCATCGCTCGCATGCGCTCGGGCGAACCGACGCGCCATCTGCCAATCCTGGCCGTGGTTGAGCCCGATGACCGCGCCCGGGCCGTGCGCGCACTCGAACTGGGCGCGCACGACATCATCGCCCGCCCCATCGACGACGAAGAGCTGATCGCGCGCGCGCGCACTTTGATGCGCCGCAAGCGCTACATGGATGCGCTGCGCACGCGCCTCGATCAAAGCCTCGAACTCGCCATCACCGATCAGCTCACGGGTCTCTACAACCGCCGCTTCGTCATGGCGCAACTCGTGCCGCTGGTTCAGCGCGCTCAATGCGGCGGCGACATCGTGTCGGTGATGACCATCGACATCGACCACTTCAAGCGCTGCAACGACACGTTCGGGCACGATGTGGGCGACTGTGTGCTGCAAGAGTTCGCGGTGCGTCTGGGCTCCAACGTACGCCCTTCGGACTTCGCTTGCCGCATGGGCGGGGAAGAATTCGTGGTTATCATGCCGCGCACCACCGGCGACATCGCCTGCCTCGCCGCCGAGCGCCTGCGCCGCAGCATTTGCGCAGCACCCTTCAACGCACCCGGCCTGACGCATCCGCTGGAAATAACAGTCTCGATCGGCGTCGCCTGCTCGGAAAGCGCCGACGATACCGCCGAAGCGCTCCTCAAGCGCGCCGATGAAGGCCTCTACGAAGCCAAACACGCGGGCCGTAATCGCGTCATCGGCAAGACCGCTTCGCGCGCGGCGTAGCGTCTTGCACCGTGCGTCTTCAGGCGCGCGCGCTCCTTCGATGTCAGCGCCCCAATGCGGGTCTGATGGCCCGCGATCCAAGATCAAGCGTAAGGCTGGCCCAGCTTAACCTTCGCGCCGTGCATGGTGCGCGCTTCGGGTGCAGGGATGCCGTTACGCTGCATCAGGCGCATCAGGTCTTCTTTGCGCGTCTGCAACTGCTCGCCAATTTCGTCGAAGTCGAGGTCTTTGCCCTTGCTCTTGGCCTGCGCGAACATGCCGTCGCGCTGTTCTTCCTCTTTCACGTGGTGCTTGATCATCTCCGATAGCACCTTCACCCGCGCATCGTAGAACTCGTCGCTTGGGTCGGACGCCATGATCTCGGCAATCAGCACCTTGGCGCCGTCATGTTCCACATGCGCCTCGCCGTAAATTTCTTCGTCCACAACGTCCTTCACGGCGGGATAGAAAATCTCTTCTTCGATCATGGAGTGGATGGTCAGCTCCATGCAGATTTCCTTGGCGATGGCGCGCTTGTCGGCCGGGCGCTTGGCTTCTTCGAACTCTTCGAAAAGGTCTTCTACCGTACGGTGATCTTGTTTCAGCAATTGGATGGCCATCGGATCGCGACCGCCTGAGGACGCCGAGCGCCCCCCGCTCTTGCGCATTGACCCGTTCCCACGGCCCGCGGACTTTGCCGTCTTAGCTTTTGTTGTCTTCTTCGCCGACTTGCGTTTCGCCGTTTTTGCCATGGCTGCTTACTCCGTGCTGCCACGGACTAACCAAGACTCCATGCTAGCAGTTCCATGCAACGCAACGCTTCGAAGTGCGCTCTGCTACTGATCGAGCGTCCAGGTGAAGACACCCCAGTCTTCGGCGTGCATCACTTCGAAATTGCGCACCTCCTGGTGGGTCTCGCAATACTGCGAGCCCGTGGTCCAAAACGCATACGGTCCAGGATATTGCACGCACAGCGGATGCTCGCCTGCCCAGTAGCGCGTCCCGTCATTTTCCACTTCGGCGTAGGCATAGATGTAGGCGTTGTCGGTGCGCGCGATGTCCAGGCAGGAGCGGGAGGGCACGCCATACCAGCCCTCGTTGTAGAACTGGCCGCCCCCGACGGGCTGGTACGAGACAGCGACCCGCGCATTGTCATTGGTGTTGTTGCAGACGCG
>DASPMA010000277.1:0-3357 GCA_035627335.1 Binatia bacterium | reverse complement strand
CAGCCACGCCGCGCAAGGTGCGGCGTTCAGGCGAACTCAACGGCGTCAGCGAGCCGACCAGCGCGCCGACCGCCAGCGCAATCGCGCCGGCCGCGAGCGGGGTTTCGTCATAGAAACGCTCCGCGCGATAGCGCGCCTGCTCGGCGCCTTCGCGCAGATGCTGGGCCTGCTCTTCGGTGAAGTGTTTGGCGTCGGAGGCCATGGCGCCGAGCCGCTGCTTGCTGGACGACGCAAACGCGCCAAGCTTTTCGCGCGAGCCGGTATAAGCCCCGCCAATGCCCCTGCCGGCGGTCGCAAGGCCGCCGCCGATACGGCGTCCCGTGCCCTTGAAGGTGCGGGAGATGCGGCTGCCGGTGCGCGTCGCCGCGTACTGGACGCCTTCAACCGTGCGCTTCACGCGCTCCTTGAAGTCATGCGCCGCTTCGCCCGCGAGCTGCTTCAGGCCAAGCGCTTGCGTGTAAGCCTGATGCACGCGTTCCTCATAGGCCTCGTCCGTTTCGTTCGGCATGCGCGGCGTGGCCCAGCGCGCTTCCTCGATGGTGCGATAACGGCGCTGATGATAAAGCTCCTCGCTGTCGCGCTCGGCGCGGTGCGCCGCGTTCTGGCGGCTCGACACGACGAGCCACGCAATGCCCGCGCCGATCAGCAGAACCGGCAGCGGATTGTCGCGAACCTGCCGTCCAAGCTGGCCGGCAAAGCGCCCGGCCTGGCCTTGCAGCAGGCCGATGCCTTCATCCAGCATCTGTCCTGGCGAAAGCTTCGAGCCGAGTTCACTCAGCGTGTCGTTCAAGCGATGACGTGACTCCTGCACGTCAGCTTCTAGGCGGTCTGTTTCCATGCTCATGGCGAGACTTTCTCCTTGATGCTGCGAAGGTCGCGCGCAACCTGCTCGGCCGTCTTAGGCAAGCTGATGCGGTCGACCGATAGGTCTTTGATCCCGGACTTGACGAGCCAGTATGCGATCGCTGCGCCAACGAGGGCGGCAATGAGCGCGCCGCCCCACATCGGCATCGTCTCGCCCAGCGCGTACGCCAGCGCGAAAAGCGCGAGCGTCACCGCCGCGCCGGCCAGCGCGACTCCGAGCGCGACGCGGACAAGCCCCGCGCCCATGCCCTTGACGCTCTCCACCGCCTCGGCGCGCGCAAGGCGCAATTCGTTGCGGAAGAGATCGCCGGCATTGGAGGCGAGGTCCTTGGTGAGTTCGGCGAGCGAGCGATCAGTCTGCATGGCCTTACAGTCCTGGCGTTCCGTCCGTGGTGAGGCCCGGATTGTATTCGCCGTCCGGCAGACCTTGATCGACCGCGTTCTCGATCGCCGTCTTGCCGAGACGCGCGATCAGAAAGCCGGCCGCCAGGCTCGCGCCAAGGAACAGCGCCGGATTGCGGCGGGCGAAATTGTTGAGGTTGTCGACGACTTGAGTGAGGTCTCCCTGGCCGAGTTGGCCAGCCGCCTGCTCAAGCCAGTCGGCGGCGCGGTTGAGGCCCGCGCCTAGGAGCGGGGTGTCCTGCTCGATGTCTCCCGCCGCGCGGCGCAGCGCGCTCGTCGTGTTCTGCGCAGAGCTGCGGGCGCGTTCGGCGCCTTCGTGCACACGCTGCATCGCGGCTTCGCGGCCGCGATCGATCACTTGAGTGGCTGCTTCCTTGATGCGACGCGCTGACTCAGCCGGCGTCGTCGTGGCGCCGGGCGCACCATTGGAGTTGTCCATGGTCGTCTCCTTTTTGTGATGGCCGATGAACGCCGACGCGCGCGCGCCGTTCCCCCAACGGGAAACGCGATTGCATGAATTTCGGGGCAAACTGGACTCGCATTCGCAACGCGCGCAGCGGGCTACCGACGCCGCTCCGGATCACGACGTTCAAGCGCTTGTGATCGCGCCCTTTAATTTGATGTGACCGCGGGCGCCTTCGGCTGCTGAAGGAACTCCTACATTCATCACGCACTCAGGGATCAGGGTTTTCCCGCGAGACGTTTTTAGGGAGCTATGTTCGTGAAGGTCGCCGCATCTGGTCTAGCTACAGCGCTCGCGCTCTCGCTTCTGGTGGGAACTGCCGGCGCCGGGCTGGAAACGCAGAGGACGGTGGTCGAAGCGGCCGCGCGCGTGGCCCCGATCACCAGCCCGATCGCCGGCGTGCCGGTGGACGAACTTCCGCACTCGGGCGCGTGCCGAATCTGGTTTGACGGCGTTCCGGCGCACCACCAACCCGCGGCGATGGATTGCGAGCACGCGCATTGGGTCGCGCAGCGTTGGGGCGGTCGCGTCATCGACCGCGACCGCGAACTCGCCGCGTATGAAGGCCGCAACGACTTTACCGATGTGCCGGCAAGTGCGCTGCCCCGTCCCGGTTATTGCCGCGCCTGGATCGACGGGGCCGCGATTGATGCCCAGCCGGCGCAAAGCGACTGCCTCGAAGCGCGCCGCACCGCAGCCGCCGAAGGCGGCCGCGTCCTCTACATGCCGCTTTAGCGAAGGCCAGCACTGCAATAGTGGCATAAGGCAGTACGGATGTTGAATGGGCTGCGCGTTGCGTGACCCCCTCTTGCCTTATTGCCTTACTGCCTTATTGCCTTCCACATGCATGGGTCACATGGGCACGCGCACCAACACGGTCACGCCCATGATCACGCCGCTCCGATCGACAAACGTTATACAATTGCTATCGCGCTGAATCTCGCGTTCGTCGCCATCGAGGCGGCCGCCGGCATATTCGCGAACTCAACGGCGTTGCTCTCAGACGCCGCGCACAACCTTTCCGACGTGCTAGGTCTCGCGCTCGCGGGCGGCGCCGCGTGGCTGGCGAAAAGGCAAGCGAACGCGCAACGGACATACGGTTATTCGAAAGCGACGGTGCTGGCCGCGCTGGCGAACGCGCTAGTTCTGGTAGTCGCCTGCGGAGGCATTCTTTGGGAAGCGCTGCATCGCTTGTTCACGCCCGTCGAAACGCTGCCGCTCGTCGTGATGGCCGTCGCGGGCGCCGGCGTTATCGTGAACGGCGCCACAGCCCTGCTCTTCCTGCGCGGACGCAAGGAAGACGTAAACGTGCGCGGCGCCTATCTTCACATGCTCGCGGACGCGGGCGTTTCCGCAGCCGTGATAGCCGCCGGCGCTATTATCTGGGCGACGGGCCTGCACTGGATCGATCCGCTGCTTTCAGTCGGTGTCGTGCTGCTGATCCTCTGGGGAACGTGGGGCTTGCTGAAAGAGTCACTCGATCTCGCCATGGATGCAGCGCCGCCGCACATCGATGTCGCCGCGGTGCGCGCATTTCTTGCCGAGCAACCAGGCGTAATCGCGGTTCACGATCTGCACGTCTGGGCGATGGGCGCGACGAAGCCGGCGCTGACGGCGCACCTGGTTCG
>DASPMA010000276.1:0-9580 GCA_035627335.1 Binatia bacterium | reverse complement strand
TTGCGCCCTGGTTATTGCTTGTGGGTCTCTTCAGCGGAGAACTCACGGCCCGCCTGGTGTGGCTCACGCACCTCGCGATCCCCGGGGCGTTTATCGGTTTGGTGATATGGCGCGTTTCGCATTGGAGCATTGACGCGCACCAGGGCGCGGGCTCGTAATCGGCATTTCACACACGTGGGCCGCGCGGAACCGTCCGAGTCCCGTTTTTCTTGACTCGACGGCGCCGGTAGCGCCCTATGCGCCCCGGACTACACGGTCGAGACGTTCCGACCGCGCGCCTCATTGCGCCGGCTTTCGTTCTTCCAAGCAGGTCCAGCCGTGCGTCGCTTGTGACCTCGGTGCTTTTTTGAGGAGTGCGCCCATGGCTACGGGTGTTGTGAAGTGGTTCAACATGGCGAAGGGTTTCGGCTTCATCGCGCCGGACGAAGGCGGTCAGGACGTGTTCGTACACGTCAGCGCCGTGGAGCGTTCGGGTCTCACGGGTCTGCGCGAAGGCCAGGCGGTGAGCTTCGATGTCGAGAACGACCCGCGCAAGAACAAGCCGGCTGCGGTGAACATCAAGCCGGTCTGACGCGCGGAAGTCATAGACTCTGGATCGCCGCTTGGGTTAGCCCCTCGCGGCGATTTGCTTTTTGACCTTCTCTTTATTTGGGACACGCGATGACAGCGCCATTCCGCCTCTACGGCGCAGAGCTTTCTCCGTATTCGGTGAAACTGCGCTCTTACCTGCGCTATAAGAGCATTCCGTTCGAATGGCTGCAGCGCACGGACGCGCGCCAGTCGGATTTTCAGCGCTACGCCAAGCTGCCGCTAGTGCCTGTGCTGGTCGATGCCGACGACAATGCATTGCAGGATTCCACGCCGATCATCGAAAAGTTGGAGCAGGAATTTCCTGAGCCGTCGATTGTGCCGGAAGACGACGCGCTCTCGTTCGTGGCGGCGCTGCTCGAGGATTATGCGGACGAGTGGCTCAACAAGGCAATGTTCCACTATCGCTGGAGCTATCCGGAGGATCAGGAAAGCGCCGCGCGGCGCATCACGGACATGCTGTTCGAAGGCGCTGACAAACCGCAAGGGATCGAAGAGAGCGTGCGCACGCGCATGGTGGGTCGCCTGCATCATGTCGGCTCTTCGCCGGAGACGGCGCCGGTGATCGAAGGCTCGTTCGCGCGCGTGATCGTGCTGTTGGACAAGCTGGTCTGGACGCGGCCCTACCTATTCGGCGACCGGCCGAGCGTTGCGGATTTTGGTCTGGCGGGTCAGCTGAAACAGCTTCTGTCCGATCCCACGCCAAGCGCGATGATCAAGGCGCAGGCGCCGAATTTGGTGCGCTGGATCGAGCGCATGGATGCTCCGGAAGCAAGCGGTGAGTTTGTGACGTTCGAGGCGGTGCGCGGTGATCTGGCCGACCTGCTGCGTGATGAAGTTGCTGGGGCGTATCTGGCGTGGATGGCGGCCAATGCCCAGGCGGTGGACGACGATGCGTCGGGCGTCAGTGTCGAGATCGCCGGCCGCGCGTTCTCGCAGAAGCCGCAGCGTTATGCCGCGAAGGCCTTCGCGGAGCTAAAGCGCAAGCGGGCGCGAGTCGATGACGAAGCGCTTGCGGCGCTTCTGCTGGAAACGGGCTGCGATGCGTTTATCGCGCGGCCGAGCACGATCGCTTCGCCGGAAATCGAACCCGATCCGGACGCGGAGGTCGATGGCGGCGACGAAGAGGATTCCGCCGAAGACTAGGCGCTGCATGCAGCCTTGAAGTCGTACGAGTTGATCTCGCGGGCGCAGTCTGGCCACGCGTCTGTATCGCGCCAGAAGCGAGCAAGGCCCAGGCGCGTGCAAAGCTTTGGAAAGTCCGGGTTCATGCGCAGCTGGATGGTTTGGTCAATGAAGAGCAACGCCGTCTCGTAGCCGATGTGCGGGCGTGCGGCTTCGAGCGCGCCAGTGCGCCAAGCGTCAACGTTGTCCAGCGCTTCTTGAAAAATTGCTAGCGCCGGGCCGGTGAAGCCGAGCACGGAGAGCGCGACGGCGAGATCGAGCGCGGCGGAGGGTTCGGCTTCGGCCATCGCGGCGAAATCCTCGCCGAGCTTCATGAACGCCTCGGGCGAGGGCGCCATCATCAGTTCCTGCATGCGCAAGCCCGCTTTATGCACCGCAGAGTCGGCAAGACCAGGCACGAGACGTTCGCCCTCTTTACGAAGTTCGTGCGCAGTGGCGAAGTCGCCATCAAGCGCCGCCGTGTTGAGACGCATGAACCAGACGAAGACGTTGTCCGGGTAGCGCATGGCCGCGTCGTTCAGGATGCGCTTGCCCTCGTCCTTCGAAATCTTTGACCAGACGTTGTAACCGTGGAAGGCCGCAAGCATGGGATCGAGCGGATCCAGTTCGAACGCGCGCGCCTGCTGGGCGTAACCGTCCGCCACGCGACCGACCGACACAAGAAACTGGCCGTGACGGAAGAGAAGCAGCGGATTGTTCGGCTCGACTTCGATCGCCTTCTCGATCAGCCGTTCGCGTTCGCGCCAGCGGCCGAAATATTCGCCTTCGAGCGCCGCGAGCACCGCGTAGGCTTCGCCCATGCTGGGGTCGCAACCGAGCGCGCGCTCGGCGGCTTCGCGCGCATCTTCCACAAGGCGGGCGCGATCCGATCGGGAGAGGCGCAAGACTTCGAGCTTCGCTGTCGCCAGCGCGGCCCAGGCGCGGGCAAAGTCAGGCGCGTCCCGCACGATGCGTTCGAGCGCTGTCGCCGCCTGGTGGACGTTGCCGACTGCGCCGCTGCGCATCAGTTCACGCGCTTCGAAATAGGCGTCCGAGAGCGCGGCCGTGAGCTTGGGCGCGCGCCGTCGCCGCGCTTCGCTAAGCGCAACCACCAGAGCTTTGGCGACTTCGCCGGCAATCTCCTCTTGCAGGTCGAAGGCGTCCGCCAGATCGCGGTCGTAGCGTTCGGACCAGATAACAACGCCGCTCTCGACGTCAGAAAGATGCGCCGCGACGCGCACCCGATCTTCGGTGCGGCGCACCGAGCCGTCGAGTACGTGGGTGGCGTTGAGCGCCTTGCCGGCCTTGGCTTTGTCGCGGCCGCGGAACGCGAAGCTCGACGTGGAGCCGATAATCTTGAGGCCCGGCATGCGTGAGATCGTGTAGAGAATCTCTTCCGAAACGCCGTCGCACAGAGCGCGCGTGGCCCGGTCCCGCGCCGCGCTGTCGAAGGCGAGCACTGCGAGCACCGGCGACGCTGCTGCACGTTGCGGCGCCACGCCGAGTTCTAGTGCGAACACGGTCATCGTTTCGCGCATCTTGGCGAGCTTGATCTTGCCGCGCGGGATAAGGCGCTCGGCGAGATCCGGCGCTGCCGTATCGCGCACGATCTGCGAAACGATGATGCCGCCCGCGGCCGCCTCCGCTTGCAAGCGCGCGGCCACGTTGACGCCGTGACCGAGAAGGTCGTCGTTTTCCGCCGCCGTTACCTCACCGAGGTGCACGCCCAGCCGTACCGGCGCCTCGGCGCCTTCGCTGATCTTGATCGCGGCGGCGAGCGCATCGGAAGCGCTCGCGAATTCCAACATCGCCCCGTCGCCGGCCGTGTTGAAGATCCGTCCGCCATTCTCCTCGCAGGCTACGCGCGCGCGTTCGCGCAAGCGCGCGACCTGCTCGATCGCGGTCGCCGCGTCGCGCTCCGACAGCGCCGAATAGCCGGCGATGTCAGCGGAGACGATGGCGGCGAGCCGGCGGGAGGATTGGGGGGGGCCAGGCATCGCGCGCCTATTTTAGCACGAGAGGCAGAGCCAGTGGCTACCAGGCTCGCTCATGCGGAGCGCGACTTTGGACGCTTGGCAAAAGAAAAGCGCGCGCCTCGAGGGGGAGGAAGGCGCGCGCTCTCTCGAAGTGCTCGCCGCGCGGCACGGGGGGAGGGGAAGGCCGCGCGGCGAGCGGAAGCGGGGATTAGGCCGCTTCTGTTTCGTTGGCTGCTTCCACCGCCTTTGGCTTAGCCTTGGCGGGGCTCGCAGCGCCGATCTCGATTTTGCGCGGCTTCAGGATTTCCGGCAGCTCACGCACGAGATCGATCGTCAAAAGTCCGTTCTCCAGCTTGGCGCCGGCGACACGGACGTGGTCGGCAAGGCCAAAGCGGCGTTCGAAGCTGCGCTCGGCGATGCCGCGATGCAGGAAGTTGCGTTGCGCATCAGGCGCTTTGCGTTGGCCCGCAACGACCAGCGAATTCTGTTTGAACTCGATGGAGAGATCGTCCTGCGAGAAACCCGCCACGGCGAGTTCAATGCGGAACTGATCGTCGCCGACCTGTTCGATGTTGAAGGGCGGGTAGCCCGGGGCGGCGTCGAGACGCGATGCCTGATCCATCAGGTTCGCGATACGGTCGAAGCCGACCAGCGTACGGTAGAGCGGATTGAGTTCGGTCGAAGCCATCGATTGTCCTCCTAAAGCGACATGTGGCGCGCCCCTTACAGGCGCTTCACTTGCAGCAGGTTCCCTCCCCGAAGGCGGCGGGCCTTGCTGCGGCGCGGCCTCCGCTGGAGCGCCGTGCACGCTGTCAGATGGGAAGCCGAAACGGAGGTTCAACCCCGTTTTTGTGCCGCCAGCCTGAGGCGTTTTGACAATCTTAGCGCTTCACGCGTAGCGGTGCGGACCATGCCGTCACTGACCCGCCGCCACGCCGTGCTTACGCTCGCCGCCGGGCTTGCGGCGTGCGGTCGAGGCAATGATGTCGAAACGGCGCCGGCGGGCACACTGGCCTGGGCGCTCGCGGGCGATTGGCGCTTGCAGCCCGAGCGCGACCAATATCGCCACCCGTTGCAGACGCTGCTGTTCTGGGGTCTGGAAGGCGACATGACCGTGGTGGAAATCCTGCCGGGTCTCGGCTGGTACACGGCGATCCTCGCGCCGTTCCTAGCAGCCAATGGAGGTCGGCTGATCGCCGCCAGTTTCGATCCACGCAGTTCGAGCCTCGCGCAGCGCGAGACGCTGGCGGCATGGGAAGCGCGCTTTTCACACAATCGCGAACTTTACGGCGACATCCGCGAAACGGTGGTAGGCGGCGCGCAGCCAATGGCCCCTGCGAACAGCGTCGATCTCGTGATCCTCTCGAACAACGTGCACACGCTAATGGCGGAAGGCATCGCCGAACGCGTGTTCGCGGACGTGCTGACGACGCTGAAGCCGGGCGGCGCGTTCGGAGTCGAACAGCATCGCGCGTCCTCGACGGGCCTTCAGGATCCGCTCGCCGGCGCCGGCTACGTGCAGGAAGAGTATGTGAAGGCGCTCGCGCACGAGGCGGGCTTCGAATTCGTCGCCGCAAGCGACGTGAACGCCAATCCTCGCGACACGCGCGATCATCCGTTCGGGGTGTGGACGCTCCCGCCCACGCTGCGCACGTCGCCGCTGGGCCAGCCGGACAATCCCTCGTTCGACACCTCGCCCTATCGTGCCATCGGCGAGAGCGACCGGATGACACTCAAATTCCGTAAGCGCACGGGGGCTGCCCCGGCGGCGCCTCCGGCCTCCAATTCCTCTCCCTGACGCCGCCGTCACTCTTGCGGGCGGGCGCGCCCTGGTGTGTAACGACGCCACCAGATCCAGATCCTCGGAGGACAGGCGATGACGTACGACGAAATCCTGAAGCGCTTTTCAGAAGCCAGCGTCACCGTGCCTGGCAAGAAGGTGAAGTTCGACTTCGGCGATCAGGGCAAGATTTTCTTGGACGGCCAAGCCAACAAGGTCTCCGCCGATGACGAGGCGGCTGACACCACGATCAAGGTGAAGCTCGACGATTTTGTCGCCATGGCGCAAGGTCAACTCGATCCGACGGCGGCCTTCATGCAGGGCAAACTGCGCGTTGAGGGCGACATGGGCGTGGCGATGCAACTGCAAAGCGTCATGGCCAAGCTGCGGAGCTGAGCGGCCAGAGGGCGGGCTTGATGGCGTTCGTCCGCGTCCCCGGCAATGACATCCCCGACGGCGCCGAAGAGCACTGGCTCGAGGGCCGCGGCGGCGTAAAAGTGCGCGTGATGACGGCGCCCGCGCAGGGCGCCTCGCGGGGCAGCGTGATCATCGCGCCGGGACGCACCGAGTTCATCGAAAAGTACTTCGAGGTGACGCGCGAGCTGCAGAGCCGGGGCTTTGCCGTGTTCTGCATCGACTGGCGTGGGCAGGGGCTCTCTGGCCGCGAGGTCGAAAACGGTCTCAAGGGGCACTTCGCCACGTTCGACGATCCGGTGAACGATCTTTCGACCGCGCTGAAGCTGCTTTCGGGCACACTGCCGCGCCCGCACATCGGGCTAGCGCATTCGATGGGCGGGGCAATCATGCTGCGGGCGCTGCAAACGCGGCGCGTCGAGCTGGACGCGGCGGCGTTTTCCGCGCCGATGTGGGGGATTCAGGGCCTCACGCCGATGGCCAAGAAGTACGTGCGCTTTATGACTTCGCTCGGTGCGGGCGGGTTGTTCGCGCCGCGCGTCGAAAAGAAATGGAAGCGCGAGAACTTCAAGAAAAACCCCGTTACCCACGACAAGGAGCGGCACGCGCGCTGTCAGGGCCTGGTGTGCGAGGAGCCGCGCCTGGCGTTGGCGGGACCGACGGTCGGCTGGGTCGCCGCGGCGGCGGACACGACGGAATCATTCATCATCCCGGGCGCCTTTGCGCACCTGAAGATCCCGGTGCTGATCGCAACAGCTGGCGAAGAGCAGCTTGTCGATAATACGAGCCACGATGCCGTCGCCGCGCAGCTGCCGAACGCCACCCACATCACGGTCGAAGGCGCCAAGCACGAAATCCTGATGGAGCGCGATGAATTCCGCGCGCAGTTCTGGACCGCGTTCGATGAGCTGATCGAGCGCGTGGCGCCGGTGCCCGCTTAGAGGAGGCCGCCAATGGCCGGAGAGTTGGTTCTTGTCACCGGCGGGTCGGGCTTCATCGGCGCGCACTGCATTCTGCAATTGCTGGAGCAGGGCTATCGCGTGCGCACCACCGTGCGCTCGCTTGCCCGTGAAGCCGATGTGCGCGCGATGCTGCGTCAGGGCGGGGCCGATCCCGGCGACAGGCTGGAGTTTGCCGCCGCCGATCTTACCGGCGACGCAGGCTGGCCCGAGGCTGTCGCAGGCTGCGCCTACGTGCTGCA
Source organism: Binatia bacterium (assembly GCA_035627335.1). Lineage (GTDB taxonomy): Bacteria > Pseudomonadota > Alphaproteobacteria > Caulobacterales > Aquidulcibacteraceae > Vitreimonas. Next base: position 2,457 of record DASPMA010000276.1, on the reverse strand, counting down.
TGTCGCCTCGCCATTTCCGCCCGCGGCGCCCAAGCACGAAGATGAGCTGATTATCCCGGCGCGTGAAGGCGCGTTGCGCGTGCTGCGCGCTGCGCGCGATGCGGGCGTGAAGCGGGTGGTGATGACGTCGTCCTATGCGGCCATCGGGTATGGCCAGCCGCAGCAGAAGGCGCCGTTCGACGAGACCAACTGGACCGATCCCAACGGCGATGATGTGCGCGCTTATGTGAAATCGAAAACGCTCGCCGAACGTGCGGCGTGGGATTTCATCGCCAAGGAAGGTGGATCGCTTGAGCTTTCGGTCGTGAACCCGGTCGGCGTGTTCGGACCGGTGCTAGGCCCCGATTACTCGACCTCGATCTTGCTCGTGCAGCGCTTGATGGACGGGGCGATGCCGGGATGTCCGCGGCTTTGGTTCGGCCTCGTCGACGTGCGCGATGTCGCCGACATGCATCTGAAGTGCATGACCGACCCTGCCGCCAAAGGTGAGCGTTTCCTCGCGGTCGCGGGCGAATTCCTCTCCATTGTCGAGATCGCGCGCATCCTGAAGCGGCGCATGGGCGCGGCCGCCAAGCGCGTGCCGACGATGGAGCTGCCCGACTTCATGGTCCGTCTCGCCGCCATGCGCGACCCCGCAGTGCAACAGATCCTGCCCGAGCTCGGTAAGCGCAAAGACGGCAGCAACGCCAAGGCGCGGCGCGTGCTTGGGTGGACGCCGCGCAGCAACGAGGAGTGCATCGTCGCTACCGTCGAAAGCATGCTGGCGCTGGGCCTCTTGAAAGAGTCAGCGAAAAAGGCAGCCTGAGCTGTCGAAATGGGCCGACGCCAGCCGTCATGGACGCGACGGCAATGACGCCGCGAGGGAGAGACTCATGCGTTACATGATCCTGATTTACGGCAAGGAATCCGATTGGGCTGACGTCAGCCCCGAACGGATGGGCGAAATCATGCAGGCTTATTTCGCCTACACCGACAAATTGAAGGCGGCCGGCGTGCATGTCGCCAGCGATGAACTGCGCGAAGTTGCGAGCGCGAAGAGCGTGCGCGGCGTTGGCGGTACGCAGGTGGTCGATGGTCCGTTCGTCGACACCAAGGAATCGCTCGGCGGCTATTACCTGATCGACTGTGCGACCGAGCAGGAGGCGCTGAACTGGGCCAAACAGGCGCCGAGCATGTTGCATGGCGGCGGCGTGGAGTTGCGACCCGTCGTCGTGCGGTGAGCGAAGCGAGGCTCGCCGAGCGCGTGGCGCGCGAGAGCTATGGGCGATTGCTAGCCATGCTCACCGCGCGCACGCGCGACGTCGCTGCCGCTGAAGACGCGCTGGCCGAGGCGTTCGCGGCCGCGCTGACCGCTTGGCCGCGCAGCGGCGCGCCTGAAAATCCCGAAGCCTGGCTGTTCGCCGCGGCGAAGCGCAAACTGATCGATGCGGCGCGCCGGGTGCAAACAGCGGCGGCGGGCGAAGCGGAAATCGTTCGCGGCATCGAGGAAATGGAGGAGGCGGTCTCCGCGCGAGACGCGCCTGACCGTCGTCTCGGGCTCATGTTCGCGTGCGCGCATCCCGAGATCGACGCCGCCGCGCGCACGCCCCTGATGTTGCAAACCGTGCTTGGCCTTTCCGGCGAACGCATTGCGGCGGCGTTTCTCGTGGCGCCTGCAGCGATGAGCCAGCGGCTCGTTCGCGCGAAAAAGCGCATCGCCGAGGCGCGCATTCCTTTCGACGTCCCAGCCCCAAGCGAGTGGAGTGCGCGCTTGGACGGGGTGCTGCAGGCGATTTACGCGGCTTATGCTGAGGGCTGGGCAGACGCCGAGGGCGTTGATCCCGAACGCGTCGCGTTGGCGGAGGAGGCGATCTGGCTTGCTGGCGTTCTGGCGCAGCAGGTCCCGAACGAACCGGAGGCGCTGGGCCTGCTCGCGCTGCTGCTGCATCTCGAGGCACGGCGCCCTGCGCGGCGGGTCGAGGGCAAATTCGTGCCGCTCGAGCTGCAGGACGTTGCGCTTTGGCGCACGCCGATGCAGGGCGAAGCCGAGATGCTTCTGTTAAGAGCGGCGGAATCGGATCGCATTGGCCGCTTCCAGCTCGAAGCCGCAATCCAGTCTGCGCACAGCTCACGCCGCTCGCGTGGTGAAGCGGATTGGGCTGCCATCGTTCTGCTCTACGAAGCGCTCGCCGGCATTGCGCCGTCGCCCATCGTTCAACTCAACCGCACCGCCGCGCTCGCGCGACGCGACGGCCCGGCGGCTGGACTCGCAGCGCTGGATGCGCTCGATGCGCCGGCGCTGAAGAGCTACCAGCCGTACTGGGCGCTCCGCGCCGATCTGTTCGCACGCTCAGGCCGCGCCGATGAGGCGCGCGCGGCGTACGACGAGGCTATCGCACGCGAGCGCGACCACGCGGTGATCCGCTTCTTGTCGGAGCGGCGCGCGGCGCTCTAGTCCTTTTTGTATTGCAGGCGCAC
>DASPMA010000275.1:0-3381 GCA_035627335.1 Binatia bacterium | reverse complement strand
CAGGATCTCTCCGAGCGCCGCGCGATGAACGTTGCGTCAGTGCTGATCAGCGGCGGCGTCATCCGTCAGCGCCTTGCGACGCGCGGCTACGGCGAAACCCGTCCGATCGCGTCGAACGCGACCGACGACGGGCGCGCCCGCAATCGCCGCGTCGAAGTCTATATCAGCGCCTTCACGGGCTGATCCTAGCGGCCGAACCGGAAACGCCGTCGCGCCCCGGCGCGGCGGCCTTTTCGTGTTCGGCGCTGGGATTGGATTGACCAAGCACCGCATCAAAAGGCACGTTCCGCAGCTGGGTTGGGGGATCGAGATGAGGCTTCTTCTAGCGGCGGCGAGCGTCCTTCTTCTTGTGGCAGTGGCGCACGCACAAGAAACCACGGCGCCCGCGCCCTCAGCGGCGCCCGCGGAGTGCGGTCCCATTCCGCCCGACCCGGCGATGCCAGACGGGGCAACGATCAGCATGGCGCGTATGGGCGAGGCGAGCGACGCTTTCTCGGCTTGGCGGCGCGAAATCCGCGAAGCGCACGAATGCCGGCGCCTTCAATTCAACGCAGTGGTCGAGCGCTATAACGCGGTGAACCAAGCCTGGGGCGTTCAGCTCGATGCGTTCTGTGCGCGGCGTGACATCCGCTGCGAGGATCGCAACGGCGAGCAGACGCCGGCCAATTAGGAGTTGGAAATGCGCGCCATGCTTTTCCTTGCGCTTGCACTCGCCGCCTGCGGTCCCCCGGCGCCGCCGGGCGAAGAACCCGCGCCGCAAGCGCAAGCGCAAGCGCCGCCGCAGACCCCAACGTCCACCGCCACCGCCTCTGTCGACGAAACACTCGCCGCAATGCCAAGCTGGGAGACTGCACGCGCACAAGGCGTGGATTTCCGCGCTGTCGGGCAAGAGCCAGGTTGGCTCCTGGATATTTACACCGCCGACCGCATGGTCCTCGTCTGGGACTACGGCTCAAACCGGCTCGAAACCCCGCGCGGCCAGCCTGCCTCCACGCAAGAAGGCGCCACGCGTTACGAAGGCCAGAGCGGCGGCCACACGCTCATCGTCACAACGCGCCGCGCGCCGTGCCAGGATGGGATGAGCGGAGAGCCTTACCCCGCAACTGTGGAAGTCGTCATCGACGGCCGCACGCTCAATGGCTGCGGGCGGAGCGTCTGATGCGGGCCGCGATCTTCGCCTCGCTCCTGCTCGCTGCCTGCGGAGGCAACGCGGCGCGCGAGGAACTGCCGCGACCCCAACTCCCGGAACGGGCCGGCATCGATCCGCTCGTCGCAGCGCGCGCCGAGGGCATCGAATTTCGCGCCGTCGGCGACGGTTTCGTGCTGGATATCTTCCGCGAAGAGCGCATCCGCCTGACGCTCGACAAGCAAGGCGAGTTGATGTTCGCCAAGCCCGAGCCGCGCTTTCCGCGCTGGAACGGATCGATCTACGAAACTGCGAACGATGCTTATCGCCTGGCCATCCAGATTCGCGACGATCGGCCGTGCCAGGACCACAGCCGCGCGGCATATCCGACGACCGTGCATATTCTGTTGAATGACGTTGAGCTCTCCGGCTGCGGGCGGCGCTTTTAGCGCTAGCGCAATTTTAGCCGTTTGATTTCCGCCTTCGAAAGCTGACGCTTCTCAGAAGCATAGACGCCGGCCCGGCCATAGAGTTTTTCGCCCGCCATGCCAGACAGCTTCGCGCTGTGCACCACATCCGTATAGCGATCTTGCGCGGTATAGTACCCGCCGCTGTGCGGATCGCGTTTCTGGTATTGCTTCACTTTCGCCAGCTTCACTTCCCACCAGGCGCCGTCTTTGAGGAGATGCACCTGCGTGGTTGCATCGATGACGCGCATGCGCTTGGCGCGCTCCGCTTCATCGAGCTTGCGGAAGTTGCGCTCGGCCTGCTTCCAGCTGAGGCGGCTTTCGTTCTTCAGCAAGAGCCTGGTGCGCGGGTGCACATAGTAGAGATGGCCCGTTTCGCTCAGCGGCATGGGCTTGCCCCAGCGCGTCTCCGCCCACAGCACTCCCTTCACGCTCCGCGCTTTCGTGGCGACGAAATCGTCCAAATGATCGCGCACGTGCTGCTGGACGGTGGACGTCGGCTTCAGGTGCTCGCTGATCTCGGAATAGACCTTGCGCCAAGGCCGCCCCACCTGTGACGCCAGATAGCGCTTCAGCGGATTGAGGTTCTCGTTGAGGTTCTTGGTCTTTTGCAGCTTGTCGGACTTCGGCGCCCTTCCGCCCCGCGACGCGCGCAAGGGTTCGCCGTCATCGTCCACGATGACGCGCGTGCGCCCGGGCTTCAGCCCGGCGCGCGAACGGCCCAGCCGCGGCCGCTCCACGATGACTTTCGACATGTCCTTACGCATGGGGCGCGCGGTTTAAGCGCGAAGAGCTAGCAAGGCAAGGACTCCCCGCCCCTTGTGGGCGGGGCTGGGGGCGGGGCAACGGCGGCAGCCTTGCGCAACGCCCGCAGCCGCATGCAGCCGCGTGTTTGCCCGAAGCCCTGCGCCGACACCCCATCCGTCGCGCTTCGCGCGACACCTTCCCCATGAAGGGGAAGGTTCGCACAGACGCTAGCGCGACGTCGGCTTGCGCTGCTTGCGATACTTCGGCGGCGCACCGCTGTTGGACCACACGGCGTTGCCCTTGCGGTCGCGGCGGTCGCCGTTCTCGCGCGAGCGGTTCGGTCCGTGGCCCTGCTTGGCGTGCGCCTTGCCGTGCGCGTCGGAAGCGTGGTGCTTCTGCGGCGCGTGCTTGCGCTGCGGCTGGCCGTTGCGGCCAGTTGGGCCCTTCGGGCGCTGCACCCGCTCGTCAGCCTTCGGCGCACGCAACGAGAAATCCGTTTCCATCACAGGCACGGCCTGCTTGGTCAGCTTCTCGATATCGCGCAGATACGCGCGCTCGTCCGGCGCGCAGAACGAAATCGCGACCCCCCGCGCGCCAGCACGCGCGGTGCGGCCGATGCGGTGCACATACTGCTCCGGCACGTTCGGCAGGTCGTAGTTGACGACGTGAGTGATGTCGTCAACGTCGATCCCGCGCGCGGCAACTTCCGTCGCCACGAGCAAGCGGGCGTGGCCCTTCTTGAACGCGTCGAGCGCGCGGATGCGCTGGCCCTGGCTCTTGTTGCCGTGGATCGCTTCGGCCTCGAAGCCCGCGCTTTCCAGCTTCTTCACGACGCGGTCCGCGCCATGCTTCGTGCGGGCGAACACGAGCGCACGCTTGATGGCCTTGTCCTTCAACAGCGCGTGCAGCAGGTCCTGCTTCTTGGCTTGATCCACGTGGATCACAGCCTGCTCGACGCGCTCGGCGGTCGTGCTAGGGGGCGTCACCGCGATCTTTTCCGGGTTGTCCAGGAATTGCGCGGCGAGTTCTTCGATCGCCGGC
>DASPMA010000274.1:0-2331 GCA_035627335.1 Binatia bacterium | reverse complement strand
CGTGATCGATGCCGATCGCGTCATGCAGAACCTTCACCACGGGCGCGAGGCAGTTGGTGGTGCACGAGGCGTTGGAGATGACGATGTGGTCCTTGGTCAGATTCTGATGGTTGACGCCCCAGACGACGGTGAAGTCGGCGCCATCCGCCGGCGCCGACACGATTACGCGCTTCGCGCCGCCTTCAAGGTGCGCAGCGGCCTTGTCGCGCGCGGTGAAGATGCCGGTGCATTCGAGGGCGATGTCGACGCCGAGATCCCTGTGCGGCAGTTCGGCCGGGTTCTTAATCGCGGTGACTTTGATCTTGCCGCGGCCGATGTCGATCCAGTCCTCGCCTGACTTCACTTCGCCCGGGAATTTGCCATGGACGCTGTCGAACCGGAGAAGGTGCGCATTTGTGGCGACCGGGCCTAGGTCGTTGACCGCGACAACCTCGATGTCCTTGCGGCCCGATTCGTAGATGGCGCGGAGCACGTTGCGGCCGATCCGGCCAAATCCGTTGATCGCCACCTTCACACTCATGTCCGCGCTCCCGAAAAAAATCCGCTGTCTTGCCGGTGAATTAGCCCCCGTGCGGGCGCGCTACAAGGCGCGGAAACGCACATCTGCTTTCACCGAATCGCGCGCGGTCGTAACATTTCGTCGCAATGGCGAGCGATTCTCCTACCGAGACCCGCAAGACCGCTGTCCAGGCGCGCCGGCTGGCTTTGGCGCTGGAGGCGATCGAAGCTCGGCTGGACGGGCTGGAACTCGGCGCTCAGCCCGATGTTGTCGCCAAGGCGCTGCGAAAGCCGATCGAGGCGTTCGACGCTGCGGCCAGGGAGGCCCTCAGCTGATGCAAGCTGTTCTCAACGTGCTCGACCATTCGGTGTCGCTCGAATGTGCAGAAGAAGACCGTCGGCGTCTCGAAGATTTGGCGCGGGCGCTCGAGGCGCGGATCAGGGGATTTTATAACGAGCCGGACACGCAGCGGCGGCTTGTTTTGACGGCGCTGTCCCTGCTCGATGAAGCGCAGACGACCAGCGCCGCTTTGGCGCGGGCGCGGTGTGAGATCGAACGGCTGACCGACATGCTGATCGACGCGCGTCTGGAAGCGCAGGCCTTGCCCGATACGAGCGTGCGCGGCAGTGTGGGCGCGCTGCGCCGCGTGGCGGAAGGCGCGGCTTGAGCAAAGCGCCGGTCGCGCCTAGATTCTCTCCGGGCGGTTCCTGCGGCGTGCGTGAGTTGCTAGCATCCCTGGGACCGTATCATTTCTCTCGGGAGCTGGCTCTGTGCCGGGCCGTGGCCTGGCGCACCTGGCGCCCACCTAGCGTGCTAGGGTTCGAGAGGATGAGCATGGCTTACGGCGATCGTGGTGCCGCCCAACCCATCCTCCCCCGCGTGCGGGGGAGGTGCTGAGCGCAGCGAAGCGGAGGGGCATGTGCGTGACGCGCTGACAACTCGCCCCTCAGTCTCGCGCTGCGCGCTCGACAGCTCCCCCGCAAGCGGGGGAGCATGACAAACCCCGACCTTGAATCTGAGAAAGCCGATGCGCGCATGATGATGCGCGCCGAGCGCGCGGCGGTGGAGCCGGGCGATGCGCCGCTCAGGATTATCGAGAACTTTCCGATGGAGCTGGCGAAGCTCTCGCCTGTCGCGGGATATTGGCCCGTGGGCGGTGAGATCGATCCGCGGCCGCTGATGGCGGCGCTGGCGAAAGCTGGACGCACCGTGGCGCTGCCGCGCATGGAAAGCCGCGCGGGGCCGGCGCGGTTTTTGGCGTGGCGTTCCGGCGAGACTCTAAGCGCGGATGCGTTCGGCGTGCCGTCCCCGCCGCCGACAGGTGCAGATCTATCGCCGCGGCTGATCCTTACGCCCTTGTTGGCGTTCGATCGGGCGGGACGGCGGCTTGGGCAGGGTGGGGGGCACTACGACCGCATCATCTCGCTCTATCGCGCGCATGGGTGCGTCGCCGTCGGCCTGGCGTACGCCGAACAGGAAATGCCGCGCGTGCCAGCCGGCCCTCACGACGCGCATCTCGATTGGCTGATTACACCTAAGGAAGCGATCCGCTGCATGCGCAGCGACGATCTGCGCGGACGTCAGACGTAACCCATTAACGCCCTTCTTTTTGCCGCATGCGTTAGAGACGGTTCCTCAAAGGGGGAGCGCATGCGCAACATCATACTTGGATTGGTCGTCTCGATCGCCGCTTGTGCGAGTGCTCGCGCGGAACAGGCGTACGACTCCATTCACGTCATCTATCATCCGGGCACGATGGAATATTCGATCGAGGATGGCGGACGCGGGCGTTTTGTCAGCGGCAGCGGCGCTCATCCGCTCTACGAGTTTCA
>DASPMA010000273.1:0-5830 GCA_035627335.1 Binatia bacterium | reverse complement strand
TTCCGCGCAACCGGCCAGACCGGAATTATGATCGCGGGCAGTGGCGTACCGGTGGATGCGGTTGTGGCCGATTTCATTTCCGGCAGTGTCGAACAACTTTCCCCCGAGCGTCTCGATGGCGGCTGGGATCTGATCGAGGGCCAGGGCTCCCTGTTCCACCCCTCGTACGCGGGCGTCTCACTAGGCCTCCTCCATGGTGCGCAGCCCGATGCAATCGTACTTTGCGCCGAGCCAGGCCGCTCCCACATGCGCGGCTTGCCCGGACGGCTCACCCCAAGCCTCTCGGAAACGCTCTCCGCCAATTTGCGCGCGGCGCGGCTCACCAATTCGGACGTTGTCTGCGTCGGCGTGGCGCTGAACACCTCAAACCTCTCGCCGGAGGAAGCCAAGCGGGTCCGCGCGACGGTTTCCGATGAGCTGGGTCTTCCGGCGCAAGATCCCGTCGCCCAGGGCGTCGCTGAAATCGTGGACCAATTGCTCGAATGCTTCGCGGCCTCAAAGCCCGTCATGAGCGCTGGCCGTTAAGCCGGCCATTCCGCATTTCGCGGGGCGAAAAAACCGCGGCTGACGTCGTGGTCGTGGAGGCGCGCGCTGGAGATCATGTCGGCCAGGGCGAGTCCGTGCCGTACGCGCGCTACGGCGAGAGCATCGAGAGCGTCCTGGCGCAGGTGTCGGCCCTCGGGCCTGCGTTCGAAAACGGGCTAACCCGGCTTGAGCTACAAGACGCGCTTCCGCCCGGCGCCGCGCGCAATGCAATGGACTGCGCTCTTTGGGACCTGGAAGCGAAGCTTAAAGGCTGCAGCGTCGCGGAACTCATCGGTGCGCAAAGTCCGGCGGAAATGGTCACGGCGGTGACGATTTCCCTCGACGCGCCGGAGCTTATGGCCGACGCGGCGGCGCGCGTCGCCGATGCGCCGCTCATAAAGGTCAAGGTGAATGGGGACGCGCCCTTGGAGTCGATCGCAGCCGTCCGCCGGGCGGCGCCTTCCGCCCGCCTGATTGTCGATCCCAACGAGAGCTGGAACGCGGCTTTGCTCGCGGAGATGCTGGCCCCGCTCGCCAACCTCGGCGTCGCATTGATCGAACAACCCCTTCCCGCCGATGGTGACCACGCGCTCGAGCATATCGCCAGCCCGATTCCGATCTGCGCCGACGAGTCCGCGCACGTGAGCGCCGACCTTGCGCGGGTGGCGCGCCGGTACCGCGCCGTCAACATCAAGCTCGACAAGACCGGCGGCCTCACCGAAGCCCTCGCGACGCGCCGGCAGGCGGAGGATATGGGCCTGATCGTGATGGTAGGCTGCATGATCTCGACCTCGCTCGGGATCGCGCCTGCCCTGCACGTCGCGGCGAACGCGCAGTTCGTCGATCTCGATGGGCCGTGGTGGCTGTTGCAGGATCGCGACAGCGCGGTGCGGTTTAGCAGCGGAAGGCTCGCGCCGCCGCGAAATGGATGGGGAATCTCCTCGCGCCGCATAGCCTGAGGCTATAATCGGACCAACAAAAAGTAGGCGCGAACGCCCCGCCGCAATGGTGGACTGGCGCAAACGCCAAAAACCGCGCGCTGGTGGGGAAGCTTGCGCGCCGAGGGGGGAATACCATGGAAAAGGCGCGCCGCGTCGCTCGCAAACCGTACCTATTGGCTTCGGCGCTGATCGCCGGCCTGCCGATGCTTGCTCCGAACGCCGCGGCGCAGGACGCCGCCGCAGCGTCCTCCGTCGAGGACGACCAGGAAATCGTCGTCGTCGGCACGCAGATCCGCGGCGCAAGCATCACCGAAGCGCTGCCCGTCACCGTGCTGAGCGAGGAGGATATCGACGCCATCGCGCCCACAAGCGGCGACGAACTCTTCCGCTCCATCCCGCAAGCCGGCGATGTGACGTTCAACGAAGCGCGCCTCACTGGCGGCATCAACGACGCGCGCGGCGACACCGCCTCGATCAACCTGCGGGGCATCGGCACCGGCAACACGCTGATGCTGCTGAACGGCCGCCGCATGGTGCTGCACCCGGCAATCCAGGTCGAAAACCTGGTGCCCGTCGCCACCGTCAACACCAACGCTATTCCGACTGCGGGCGTCCGTCGCATTGAAGTGCTGCGCGACGGCGCGTCGGCCATCTACGGCACGGATGCCGTGGCCGGCGTGATCAACACCGTGTTGCGTGACAATTTCGACGGGCTCAATATCGAGTTCGAAGGCGCGCGCGCTGCCGATTCGGAAATGGACCAGCTCGATCTCTCGATCGAAGCGGGCGTCGATCTCAATGGCGGCCGCACCAACATTTCGTTCTTCGGCAATTTCACCGACCGCGACCCGCTGTTCGCGGACGATCGCGATTTCTCGCGCAGCAGCGACCTGCGCCCGCTCATCTCGCCGGACAGCCCCTTCTTCGGCGACGATGACTTCCGCAACACCAGTACGGACACGCCGTGGCCGGAATTCCGGCGGCTCGTCTTTAATGCCGGCACAAACACGTATGACCTCTCCACCACGTCGCTGTCGATGAATGGCACGACCATCACGTCGACAAGCAGCGGGGCGGCGACATTCCATATCCAGCCATTGACAAACGCCAGCTGCAACAGCGTCGAGTACCCGGTCGGGCTCGGGACCTGCTTCGACAACAGCGCCCTGTCGACGGTCAGCACCGATGAGAATCTGCGCTACAACGCCAATGACGAGCGCACGCTTTGGGGCGATGTGATTCGCAACAACGCCTTCTTCTTCATCAACCACGATTTCGGCGGCGTCGAATTGTTCGCCGAGGTGGGTGGCTACCAATCTGAGCTGACCAGCTTCCGCGATCAGGAAACCAACCTCACGACACAACGCATTATTGTGCCGGCGACGAACTACTGGAATCCCTTCGGTCCCGTCGGAAGTCCGAACCGCGTTGCCGTCACCAATGCTCCAGCGCTGACGGGTGTGAATTTCGAACTGCAGGACTATCGTCTGGTCGACGCAGGCGCTCTGCGCATAAACGTCGAGCAGCACGTTTATCGCGCTCTCACCGGCTTGCGCGGCGAGGTCGCCGGCTGGGATTGGGAAAGCGCGCTCACCTACTCGGAAGCGGAAACCGACGACACGATGCGTCAGCCGAGCATGACGCTGTTCCAGGACGCACTGAACCGGAACACCGTTGATGCGTACAACCCGTTCACGGGCGGCGATCCGAGCGATCCGGCCAACGGAGACTCGTCCGGCAATCCACAAAGCGTGATCGATAGCTTCATGGTCGACGTAACGCGCCGCAGCGCAACGTCGATGGCGATGGCCGACTTCCGCATTTCCCGGCCGGACCTGTTCGAGATCTGGGGCGGCGGCGTTGGCTTTGCGGCGGGCGTCGAGTTCCGTCACGAGACGTACGAGGACGACCGCGACGACCGGCTGGACGGCACGATCTATTATCAACCGTTCTGGGATCCGGATCCGCTTGTCGAAACCGAGGAGGAACAGCTTATCAGCGACGTGATGGGCGCCAGCCCGACGCCGGACACCGAAGGCGACCGGGACGTCTTCTCCGCTTATACGGAACTGGCGCTGCCGATCGTGTCGCCGGACATGAACATTCCGCTGGTTCACTCGCTCGAAGCGCAGCTGGCGGTCCGCTACGAGAACTACACCGAGTTCGGAGACATCACGCGTCCACGCGTGGCGATGGCTTGGAGCCCGACCGAGTGGCTCATGTTCCGCTCGGCGTGGTCAGAAGGCTTCCGCGCGCCAAACCTGCCGCAGCAGCACGAGCGCGGCATCCTGCGCTCGAACACGCGGACGGACTGGGTGCGCTGCGAAGCGCAGCTGCAGAACGGCGTGATCGCGAACTTCGACGACTGCACGCAAAGCCAATCGGTGCAGTCCAACCGCTCGGGCAGCGAGACCTTGGAGCCGGAGACCTCGGAAAACTTCACCTACGGCATCGTCTTCCAGCCGACGTTCATGCCGAGCGGCTGGGGCGAATTCACGGTCACCGCCGACTATTGGAGCGTGGAGCAGGACGGCGTGATCGGCCTTCTGGGCGATTCAAACGCCATCACGCTGGATTACCTGCGCCGCATGCAGGGCGATCCGCTAAATCCGAACAACCCCAACGTGGTCCGCGCCGCGCCCGATGCGGATGACATCACTCAGTTTGCCGGCGCAGTGGACAACAATGGCGATCCGCTCGCGCCTGTCGGCGAAATCCTGCAGGTGATCGACAACTATCGCAACCTGGGGCCGCGTGAAGTTGAAGGTTATGACATCGGCATCTTCTACGAGGTCGATGACACCCCGCTCGGCGACTGGAATGTGAACCTCAACTTCGCCCGCCTGCTGACGTTCTTCCAAGCGCCTGGGCCCGAGCAGCAGGAGTTGCTCGACGCGCAGGCCGCCGGTTTGATCGACCCGTTCCCGAATGTGCCCGGCGCGGAATCGATCGTCGAAGAGAATGGCCGGCCCAAGTGGCGCGCCAGCAGCACGATCACGTGGCGCGCGGGCCCGTGGGGCGCGGGGCTCTTCTCCGCTTATGTCGGCGGCGTGAACGACACGGGCGCGGCGCTGGCGGACGGCACGCTGTGGCGCGTCAAGCCGTGGCTCACTCACAACGCGTACCTGCAATACACGATCGAAGCGAACGACAGCAGCCTTCTCGACGACGTTCGTGTCCGCTTCGGCGCGCGCAACATCTTCGACGAACAGCCGCCGCTCGCCGACACCGATACTGGCTATATCGGCGATCTGCATTCACCGCGCGGCCGCACGGTGTACTTCTCCGTCCGCACCCGGTTCTAGCGCACCGTGAAGCGGGTCGGAAAGGCGTGCGCGCGGATCGCGGCGATCGGCGCGCTTGCGCTTTCACTGGCCGGCGCCGCCGCCGCACAGACGCCGCGCCAAGTGGATTTGGTGATCCGCGGCGGCGTGGTGATCGATGGGACCGGGGATCCGCGCCGCAACGCGGACATCGCCGTCGATGACGGGCGCATCGTTTTGGTCGGCGACGCGTCGCGCTTGCGCGCGCGCCGCGCCATCGATGCCAGCAATCTCGTCGTTGCGCCGGGCTTCATCGATCCGCACACGCATTCCCTGAGCGATCTGACATCAGACGATACAGAACGGCGGCGCGCCCTCAATCATCTCACACAAGGCGTGACCACGATCCTCGTCGGCAACGATGGCGATGGAACCTTCGAAATAGCGGCACAACGCAGCCAGCTGGAACGCTCGCGCGTGGGCGTGAATGTCGGCGCTTTCGTGGGCTTTGGCTCGGTGCGCGAAGCCGTGCTTGGCCAAGCTGCGCGCGCACCGTCACCGCAGGAGCTCGACCGCATGCGCGCGCTGGTTGCTCAGGGCATGTGCGAGGGCGCCGTTGGTTTCTCCGCGGGGCTTTATTACGCCCCGCAGAGCTTCTCTCAGACAGAGGAAGTGATCGCCCTCGCGCGGGAAGCCTCTCTCCGCGGCGGCCTCTACGAAACCCACCTGCGCGACGAAAGCTCGGATAATATCGGCCTCCTTGCCGCCGCCGAGGAAGCGCTGCGCATCGGCCGCGAAGCAGGTCTGCCCGTCCATTTCGCGCACATCAAGGCGCAGGGCGTCGATGTGCATGGCCGGTCCGGACGCGTCATTGAACTCATAGAAGCTGCACAAGCCGCCGGTCAGCGTGTCACCGCGGACCAGTATCCCTGGCGCGCCTCCGGCACGCGCGTCTCCAACGCGCTCATCCCGCGCTGGACGCAAGAGGACGGCGGCCAGGCCGCGATGCGCCGCCGGCTCGCCGATCCTGCCCTCAGCGAACGCCTCAATCGCGAGATTGCCGACAACATCCGGCGCCGCGGCGGGCCGGAATCGTTGTTG
>DASPMA010000272.1:0-2426 GCA_035627335.1 Binatia bacterium | reverse complement strand
AAGAAATGGAGGTCGGCCGCTTCTACCTGACGCGCGACCAGCATCTCGCGGCGATCAACCGCTTCCGCAACGTCGTCGAGAACCAGAACTACCAGCGCACTTCGCACGTGCCGGAAGCACTGCATCGCCTAGTGGAAGCGTATCTGTCGGTGGGCATGATCGAAGAAGCGCAGCGCATGGCGGCGATCCTCGGGCACAACTTCCCCGGCAACCAATGGTACGAGCGCTCCTATGCTCTGATGACCGATGCGGGCGTTGCGCCCGTGGCGGCTGAAGAAGCCGAACGCCGCGGCTGGTTCAGCCGGACGTTTGGGGCTGTGTTCTAGGAGGTGTCAGGCGCCAGGCATCAGGTATCAGGTTATTCTACATTCTGACACCTGATACCTGCCACCTGGCATTCTTATGACCGCCACACCTGTCCACAAACTCACACCAAAAGAAGCGGCCGCCGAGCTTGAGCGGCTGGCGGCCGATATCGCGCGGCACGACAAGCTCTATTACGAAAAGACGGCGCCGGAGCTGACGGACGCCGAATACGACGCACTGCGCAAACGCAACTCGGCCATCGAAGCGCGCTTTCCGGAACTTGTGCGCGAAGACAGTCCGTCCATGCGCGTCGGCGCCGCGCCCGCGGAGAAGTTCGGCAAGGTGCGCCACAGCGTGGCGATGCTCTCGCTCGACAATGCCTTCGACCCCGAGGACGTGGCGAGCTTCGTCGCGCGCGTGCAGCGCTTTCTGAACATGGGCGTCCCGCCGGCGTTCACAGCCGAAGCGAAGATCGACGGGCTGTCTGCCTCGCTGCGCTACGAGAACGGGCGCTTCGTGCTCGGCGCGACGCGCGGCGACGGGCGCGAAGGGGAGGACGTCACCGCGAACCTGCGGACCATCGGCGACATCCCGCACGCGATCAAAGGCGCGCCGTCCGTGCTGGAAGTGCGCGGCGAGGTCTACATGGAGAAGGCGGCGTTCGCGAAAATGAACGCCAAGTTCGAAGCCGAGGGCAAGCAGACCTACGTCAATCCGCGCAATTCGGCGGCAGGGGCGCTGCGTCAGCTGGATGCGAAGATCACGGCGACGCGGCCGTTGCGCTTCTTCGCGCATGGCTGGGGGGAAGTGTCCGAGCCGCTGGCCGAAACGCAATACGATGCGATGCGGCGGCTTGAGGACATGAGTTTCCCACTTGCCTCGATCAAACGCGCGAAAAGCGCAGAGCAGCTGCTGGAGGAGTACGAGCGCGTTCTCGCCGCGCGTCAGAAGTTGGCGTACGAAATCGACGGCGTTGTCTACAAAGTGGACTCGCTTGCCCTGCAACAGCGGTTAGGTTTTGTCTCGCGCTCGCCGCGCTGGGGCATCGCTCACAAATTCGCGGCCGAGCAGGCGCAAACCTCGTTAGAGGGCATCGACATCCAGGTCGGGCGCACCGGCGCGATGACGCCAGTCGGCCGCTTGAAGCCCATTTTTGTTGGCGGCGTCACGGTGACCAACGTGACGTTGCACAATCCCGATTACATTGCCGGGGTCGGCGCCGATGGCGGGCCCATACGCGGCGGCAAGGATCTGCGCATCGGCGACACGGTGACGGTGCAGCGCGCCGGCGATGTTATTCCGCAGATCGTCGACGTCCTCCTCGAAAAGCGGCCAAAGAGCGCACGGCGCTATCAGTTTCCGGAAACCTGCCCGTGCCCACTGAAGACGCCGGTGTCTGCGGAAGAGGGCAGCGTGCGCCGCTGCTCGGGCGAGTTCGCGTGTCCGTTCCAGCGCATCGAGCACTTGCGCCACTTCGTGTCGCGCCGGGCGTTCGACATTGAAGGTCTCGGCATCAAGCAGATCGAGGAATTGTTCGAGCTTGAATGGGTCAAAGAGCCGGCGGACATCTTCAAGCTGAAGAGCCATGCCGCCGAATTGCAGCAGCGCGAAGGATATGGGGAAAGAAGCGTCGCCAATCTCTTGGCCTCGATCGAAGCGCGCCGCGAGGTGGAGGTGTCGCGCTTCATCTATGCGCTCGGCATCCGCGACATTGGCGAGACCACCGCCGGCGTGCTTGCGCGCCGGTTCGAGACTTGGGAGGAGTTTCGTGACGCGGTCGATCGCGCTGTGGCGGCGCGGCCCGGCGCCGCCTACGACGAGATTGAGGTGATCGAACGCGTCAGCGAAGGCGCGCTGCGAAATCTGGTGGCGGCGGCCGATGAACTGAAGGCGGCTCGCGGCGATCTGTTCGACGCGGGCGAGGCGCCAAAAGTGAAAGGCGTCAGTACCAAAGCTTGGGATGCGCTGATCGGACATTTCGGCTCGCTGAGCGATGCGATCGCCGCCGTGAAGAAGGCGGCGAAGCAGGCGCCGGGAGATGATTATTACGAACTCGCGCGCACCGACGGTGTTGGACCGGTGGCGGCCGGCCATCTGGTGAAATTCTTCGCCGAGAAGCA
>DASPMA010000271.1:0-3778 GCA_035627335.1 Binatia bacterium | reverse complement strand
GCCTGCGCCAGCTTGGCGAGCCGGCGCGCGATTTCGGTTTTGCCCACGCCAGTGGGCCCGATCATCAGAATGTTCTTCGGCGTCACCTCTTCGCGCAAATTCTCCGGCACCTGCTTGCGCCGCCAGCGGTTGCGCAGCGCTATCGCGACGGCGCGCTTGGCCTCGCCTTGGCCAACGATATAGCGGTCGAGTTCGGAGACGATTTCGCGCGGGGAGAAGTGGGTCATCGCGAGTGACTTAAGCGCCGCCGGCGCCAGCGCAAGGCGTCACTCGCGCGCGCTTTCCGGAGGGAAGATGCGCGCCCACCCGCCCTCGGGTTTCACCCAGCCAAGGAGGCTGCGCCGCACGCCATGCCAGCCCGCGCCCAGGATCAGCACAAAGCCGCCCAGCACCACCAGCACCGACGCCGCCAACGGGCCGGCGCCGAGACCAAATTGGTTGAGGATGACGCCGATCGCCACGCCCGTGGTCAGCAGCGCGGATACGATCAGCACACGGCGATTGATCAGCAGCGAGACAAAACCCAGCGCAATGACCACCGCCAATGTCAGCGCCGACTGAGCTACGGCCGTGTCGTCTTGCGTCGCGACGAGCCTTCCGGGCCCCGCAATCGCTTCAACACCCTGGGCGCCAAACGCTTGCGCGACCAAGCCGAATGAGCCGCCGAGCACTAAGGGCGCAGCTGCGAAGTGAAGCCAAAAGCCGTTATCAGAGTAACGCGACACGCGCGCTGGATCGCGCGCGTCGAACGCGACGCCGGCGAAGAACAGCAAGAGGCCCAGTGTCAAATACAGCGCAGGCAGGTAGTCGATAGTCGGCTCTCCGCCGAACAGGAAGGCCGCCACGATTGCGAAGAAGGCAATGCCGCCGCCCGCCAGTCCCATCGAGAATGGCAGGCGAAAACGCAAATAGAAGATCGCCGGCGCGATGAACGCACACGCCGAGGCAATCAAGATCCCGGTGCGGACTTCAGGCGGCATGCCATCAGAGCCGCCGCTTAGCTCTAGGGTGCGGCCCAGCAGCGCGCCGGTGTAAAGCAACGCCGCGCCTACGACGACAAATAGCGTGAGCGCGCACACTATCGCGATCGCGGGCAGGAACAGCCGTCGACGGCGCGCAAACAGTTCCCCAAGGGCCCACATGACGACAGCCGCCGTCAGGCTGAGCCCGCCGCTGATCAGCGTCCCTTGCTGGGGCGAAGTCGCGCCGGCCGCGTAAGACCCAATTCCAACCGCGAGACCAATTGCGAACAGCACGATGCCTATCGCTAGAAACACGTCGTGAAAATTGCGGATGAAGCGGAGCTCTTCTTCACCGGGCGGCGCAACGGAAACGCCTCCGGTCGCAAGGAAGGCGTAGAGTGGACCAATCTGGTCTGCGCGAATAATGCCAGCCGCCGCGGCCGATTCCAGAGCGCTACGATCCGCCATGAAGCGTCTCCACCGTAAGATTACGGTTGGTATAGACGCAGATATCGGCGGCAATTTCCATGGATTTTCGAGCGACGCCTTCCGCATCGTCGATGTGATCGTAAAGGGCGCGTGCGGCTGCGAGGGCGAAATTTCCGCCGGAGCCCACCGCGATCACCTTGTGTTCGGGATCGAGCACGTCCCCCGCTCCGGTGATCAGAAACGTCTCCTTGACGTCCGCGACAATCAGCATGGCATCGAGACGGCGCAGCGCCCGATCGGTGCGCCAGTCCTTCGCCAGTTCAACGCAGGCTCTGGCGAGCTGGCTGGGGAAGCGCTCGAGTTTCTGCTCGAGCCGCTCGAACAGCGCGAAGGCGTCGGCGGTCGCGCCGGCAAATCCCGCAATCACAGCGCCGCCCGCGAGCGGGCGCACTTTGCGTGCATTGCCCTTGAGAATGGTCGCGCCTGCCGACACCTGTCCATCACCCGCGATCACCACTTTGTCGCCCTTGCGGACGCAAAGGATCGTTGTGCCGTGCCAGCTTGGTTGTTCGCTCATGCGGAAGATGTGGCGGGACGGGCGCGCCCGATCAAGCGGCGTCTTCGGCCTCGACGTCTTCGCCAGCCTGGCGGCGAAGCAGTTCGGCGAACTCGGGCGCCGAGACGGCCGCCCCATAGAGGAAGCCCTGCACCCAGTGGCAGCCGCGCTCGACCATGAATTCCATGCTTTCACGCCGCTCGACGCCTTCGGCGACCACTTCCATGTTGAGCGTGCGGGCGAGCGCCAGGATCATCTCCACGATGCCGCCTGCGTTCTGCTCGCCCTGCTCCAGCGCGCGCACGAATTGCTGATCGATCTTGATGACGTCGAACGGCAGCTTCGAGAGCGCGCCGAGGCTGGACTGTCCGCACCCGAAGTCGTCGATGGCTAGGCGCACGCCGGCCTGTTTCAGCGGCTCGATCAGCTTCATCGCGCGCTCAATGTTTTCAACCGCGACGGACTCAGTAATCTCGAGCTCGAGATGCTCGGGCGGCAAGCCTGCGTGGCGCAGCACGGCCAGCACTTGCTCGGCGAAGCGGTCGTTGCGGAACTGCAGTGCGGACACGTTGACGGCGACTTTCACCGGATAACCCGCCCGCGCCCAGGACGCCGCCTTCCAGCAGGCTTCACGCAGAATGGCGTCCGACAACGGACCGATGAGGCCGCTCTCCTCGGCAAGCGGAATGAAGCGCCCCGGGCTGACGATGGTGCGGTCCGGCCTGATCCAGCGCGCCAGCGCCTCGCACGCTTCGATACGGCCGGTGGCGAGATTGATCTTTGGTTGGAAGTAGGCGCGGAATTCGTTGCGCTCCAGCGCGGCGCGCATTTCACGCTCTAGCGTGAGGCGCGCGACGGCTTCGCGGTCGAGCGATTGGGTGAACACCTTGAGCCGGGAGGGCGAAGCGTGCGCGGCGCCCAGCGCCATGCGGGCGTGCCGGATCACTGCGTCGGCGTCGCGTCCGTCGCGCGGCGCCATCGCCACGCCGCAGCTGCCGCCCAGAGTCAATTTGTGCCCACGCCAATCGAATGGCTGATTGAGCGCTGCATTCACGTGCTGAGCAAAGCGCGCGGCGTCCGCCGGCGTTATAAGACCCGGCGTGAACACGCCGAACTCGGTGCCGCTCAACCGGGCCACGACCGAACCGCGGTCGCCCTCGCCCTTGAGGCGCACGATCTTGTCCACTGTGGCGACTGTTGTGCTCAAGCGCTGCGCGACCACTCGCAGCACGTCACGTGCGGCTTCCGGATCGAGGGTCTGCATCAAGCGCGCCAGGCGCTGCAATTCGAACACCGCCACCGCGCCGGACTGGCCCGCTTCCCGTCCCTGCAGAATGAAGAAATCCACTTCGCGGATGAACCGGTCCTGGTTCGGCAGCCGCGTCACTGGATCGACGAAGGCGATTTCCTGGATCTGCCGCATCGAAGCGTCCAGACGCGTCGTCATCTTGTTGAACGCCGTCGCCAGTGTCTCGAACTCGTCGCCCGTTTGAATCTCGATTGGCGCCGGCTCGCCGTTCTCGGCGATCCGCTCGGCGAACCGCGCCAGTTGGTCCAGCGGGGACACGGCCCGCCGCACATAGTGCGCGGTGAGCGGCACGGCGATCAGGCCAAGACATGCAAGCAGCAGCAGAAACGGCGCGAGCGCGGTCAGCACTTCAAAGCGATAAGCGCTGCCGTCCCACATGATCATCGCCGCGCCAACGAGTTGGCCGTCGCGCAGGATCGGCGCGCCCAGCACAAGTCCGTTGTTCCGCGTGCGCTCGATCACGACTTGGCGCGTGCTGAGCGTCTGCCGGGCAACATTGTGCACCGCTACAACGTCCGCTCT
>DASPMA010000270.1:0-2405 GCA_035627335.1 Binatia bacterium | reverse complement strand
GCCGCCGCCGCATGCGGCCGAAGCCGAACTCTCCGCGTTCGGGCTCGATCCGGATCGGGCAACCGCCGCGCTCTCCGGCGGCGAAACGCGGCGCGCCTCACTGGCGCGCGCCTTCGCCTCCGAACCCGATATCCTGTTGCTCGATGAGCCCACCAACCATCTCGACATTAGCGCCATCCAAGAGCTCGAGCGCCGTGTCCAAGCCTTCAAGGGCGCATGTCTGATCGTCAGTCACGACCGCCGCTTCCTCGAACGCGTGACGACAGCCACGCTCTGGCTGCGCCACCGCAAGGTCCTGAAGTCCGATGAGGGTTTTGCAGCGTTCGACGCCTGGGCGGAAAAGGTCGAAGCCGAAGCAGAGCGCGCCGCGGCGCGGCTCGAAACCCATCTCAAGGCCGAAGAACATTGGCTTCGCCGCGGCGTCACCGCGCGCCGCTCGCGCAACGAAGGCCGGCGCCGCCGGCTCGAAGCGATGCGCACCGAGCGGCGCGAGCGTAAGGCGCTCTTCGCCAGCCCTCGCGCCGCGCTGCAAGCGGACAAGGGCGCGGACTCCTCCAAGCTGGTGATCGAAGCCAAGCGCATTTCGAAGAGCTACGGCGAAACACCCGTCGTTGCCGACGTTTCACTGCGCGTAATGCGCGGCGATCGCGTCGGCATCGTCGGCCCGAACGGCGCGGGCAAGACGACTTTACTCGAACTCCTGCTCAAGCGCCGCGAACCGGGCAGCGGCGAGGTGCGTCTCGGCGCCAACCTCGAGATCGCCTATGTCGATCAGACGCGCGCGATCCTCGACGACAACGCCACGCTCTGGGAAGCGCTGGCGCCGCAAGGCGGCGATCAGATCATCGTGCGCGGCAAACCGCGCCACGTCGCGGCGTACGCGGCGGACTTCCTCTTCTCCTCCGCGCAATTGCGCCAGCCTGTCGCCGCACTCTCCGGCGGCGAACGTAATCGCCTCGCGCTCGCAGTGGCCCTGGCGCGTCCCGCGAACCTGCTGGTGCTCGACGAGCCGACCAACGATCTCGACATGGACACGCTCGACGCACTCGAAGACATGCTCGCCGCCTATGACGGCACAGTGCTCATCGTCAGCCACGACCGCGCCTTCCTTGATGGCGTCGCCACGCAAATCGTCGGACCGATCGGCAAGGGCCGCTGGGTCGAAACGCCGGGCGGCTGGTCGGACTTCGAACGCGAGTTCGGCAAATTCGCACCGACGATCCCCCGCCCCCTCGCGGGGCGGGGGTCGGGGGGTGGGGGGCGTGCCGACGCGCAGGCGCCGGCGGAACGTGCGCGCGCCAAGCCCACCAAGCTCAGTTACAAAGACGAACGGCGCGCGGCCGAACTCGAAACGCTGCTGCCGCGATTGCATCAAGAGATCGCCGCGCTGGAAGCGCGCCTCACGGAGCCCGATCTTTTCATAAAAGACGCCGCCGCCTTCGCCGCGCTGGCGGCGCTGCTGGAGGCCGCGCGCGCACAGCTCAACACCGCCGAGGGCGAATGGCTCGAGATCGAACTGCGGCGCGAGGCGCTCGGCGCAGAAGACTGAAGCCTCTGTTAACGCAGTCGCGCGAAGCTCTGCGCCCATGCTTCTCCGTTCCGCCTTCATTGGCGCCGTCAGCCTTGCAGCCATCGTCAGCGCCGCAAGCGCCGGCGAAACAGCGCGCCTGCCCGGCGCATACACTTCATTAACCACAACCAACGCCGCCGCTTGCGCCCGCGCCTGCGCGGAGGACGGCATTTGCATGGCCTGGAGCTTTCACGCCGGGGACCAATGTCAGCTGAGCGCGGTCGTGTCCGTCCAGCCCATACAGGCGCTGGCTTCAGGCTTCTCGTCGCGCGCGCCGGCCGCGCTGCGGCCCAGCACGCCAATTGTTTACGCTGAAGTCGCGCCGCAATTGGCGGCGCAGACGCCGATCGTTGAAACGCCCGCGAGCATAGAAGCCGAAAACGACGACCTCGTCCTGCTTGGCGGGCCAGGCGAAGGCGACCTTCGACTTGGTCTGCGTTGAGCAGAAGGCAAAATTTATTAAGGGCCGCGTCCTAACCTCCACGCGAGTATTGGAGTCCGCTCGGCATGTCTTCATCGCGCTTTGGCAAGCTGGTCGATCTCGCGCGCACGACCGATAGCGCGCAGCGCCGCGAATTGTTGCGGGAGGTCACCGACCTCTTCTTCGAGACGTCTGGCGCCCGAAACGATCGCGAGAGCCAGCTCTTCGGCGATGTGCTGCAACTCGTCGCCAAGGAAATGCAGGACAGCGTGCTCGCCGAGTTCGCCGAACGCTTCGCCGACGCCGAGGACGCCCCCGTGGCGCTCATGCGCGATCTCGCCAACCATGTCTTCGAGATCGCGGCGCCGGTGCTTCGCCGCAGCAAAGCAATCGACGAGCCCACTCTGATCGGCA
>DASPMA010000269.1:0-3505 GCA_035627335.1 Binatia bacterium | reverse complement strand
CTCCAGCACTTGCGGAAAGGCGGGCGGATTGAACTTGTTCATCGCGCTGTTCGGCGCGCCGCGCCATTCGTGCGGCGGCAGGTACAAGTCCAGCATCGGCACGCGGCAGCCCAGCCGCGCTAGGTGCTCCTCCACATTGCGCGCAAAACAGCTGCCGATGGTGAAAATCGTGTCCTCGCTCTTCAAGCGAAACGAGGGCGTGACCTTCGGCCAGACCCAGCCGCTGAACTCCGAGGCGATCGCCGGCCAGCGCGCGTTCGGCGCTTCTTTCAGATTGCGCCGTGCGGCGTGGTAATCGAGTGTCCTGGGCTTCATGCCCCCTCCTGGCGGCCTGCCGCGAACGCGACCGCGGGGCTGCACGGTGCTATAGCCGCTAGCCTCCAGCGGAAAAAGAGAACATACAGCCGCCGCAGCAGGGGGCTTCTCATGCGCCTTCGGACGCTCGCGGCTTCCGACCACGCATTCGCCAATGGTTTCGCATTCGAAGAGGTCGCCTCACCCCAGGCGGCGCTCGCGCTGCTGAAAGCGAAATTGGAGTATGCCGACGAGCGCGATGCAGCCCTGCTCGCGGCGGTGTGGCGCCAATTCCGCGCGCATGGCGAGATTGGTCCGAACCTGCGCCTCGCGCTGAGCGCCCGGCTCATCAATATGGGCGAACCCGGTCAGGCCCAGTTGCGGGGCGATGCGGTCGTGCGCGGCGTGCTGAAAGTCGAAGCGTCCGGCAAACTCGACATTGGCCGCTTCTGCTATATCGGCGACGGCGTCATCGTCAGCGTGCAGGACAGCGTCGCGATCGGCGAAGCGACCTTGCTCGCCCACGGCGTGCAGGTGTTCGACAACAACACGCACCCCACCTCCGCCGCGCAGCGCGAACTGCAATTCCGGCGCATGATCGGCTACAAGGACCGCACCGGGCCGATGGTCGTGGACGCCGCGCCGGTGTCGATCGGCCGGCGCTGCTGGATCGGCATGAACAGCATCGTCATGAAAGGCGTCAGCATTGGCGACGACACGATCGTGGCTTCCGGCAGCGTCGTTGTGAGCGACTTGCCGGCAGGCGTGATCGCCGGCGGCAATCCCGCGCGGGTACTGCGCGAACTCACGGCTGAAGAGCGCGAACCGTGAGCTTGCCTCAGCTGAAGCCGCCGCCGAAGTTAGCGGGCTCTCCTTCGCCTTTCGCGCCGCTGCCGGGCTTTTTCGATTGGCCCGCGCTGATGGCGCGAGACAGGGCGATGTGGACGAGCGCGGTAGAGAACGCGCACGGCCCCGTCGTGCTGATCGGCTCGAACACCGGCATGCACGGCGCCGTCATCACCATGGACAGCGTATTGGGCGCCGCGCTCACGCTCCGCGGCGCGCGCGTGCGCTACGTCTTGTGCGACGGCGTGCTGCAAGGTTGCCTGATGGCGACCTATTCGGACGCGCTGCCGCCGAAACTGATCGCGGAGCGCGGCCTCTTCGGCGCGCTCTGCAAGGCGTGCTTCAATCGCGGCACGAACCTCTACCGTCCGCTCGGTCTGCCGCTGTTGCGGCTGAGCGATTTTCTGACGGCGGAAGACTTCGCCGACGTCGAGCGCGAAGTCGCCTCCCGCGCCGCGACCGACCTTGCCGATTGGTCGCCCGGCGGCGCGCCGGTGGGCGAGCACGGGCTGGCGGGCACGCTGCGCTATTTCGCGCGCGGCGATCTGGAGAACGAGCCGCTCGGCGATCCGGTGTTTCGCCGCTACGCCGAGGGCGCGGCGCTTGCCGCGCGCGCTTACGAGCGGCTGATCGCACAGGAGAAGCCCGGCGCCGCCGTTTTGCATCACGGCATCTACAGCCCCCAAGGCGTCGCCGCCGAAATGCTGCGCCGCGCCGGCGCGCGCATCGCCACCTGGGTCGTCGCCTATCGCAAGCACTGCTTCATCTTCAGCCACGACGACACCTATCACCACACGCTGATTTCCGAGCCGGCGCAAGCGTGGGAGAATCTCGCGCTCACCGATGCCCAGAAACAGGAGGTGGAAACCTATCTCCGCAGCCGCGCCGGCGGCTCGGGCGACTGGATCTATTTCCACAAGGAAGCCGGCTCCTCGTTCGCCGAGTTCGCCCGAACGCGCGGTATCGATCTCAACAAGCCGCTGATCACCGCGCTCACCAACGTCATGTGGGACGCGCAGCTGCATTACCCGATGAACGTGTTCGCCGGCATGAAGCAATGGCTGGTCGAAACCGTGCGCTGGTTCGCCGCCCGTCCCGAGCTGCAGCTGCTGATCCGCGTCCATCCCGCCGAAGCGCGCGGCGCCATCGTTTCGCGCCAGCGCGTGGCGGACGAACTGGCGGCGGAATTTCCGCACCTCCCCGCCAACGTCTTCATCGCCGGCCCGGAGGAAGACGTCAGCACCTACGCCGCCTGCGCGGCGTCGGATGCGGCGATCATCTACGGCACCAAGATGGGCGTCGAACTCGCCACGCTCGGCACGCATTGCATCGTCGCCGGCGAAGCCTGGAT
The DNA here is from genome assembly GCA_035627335.1 of Binatia bacterium. Taxonomy (GTDB): domain Bacteria; phylum Pseudomonadota; class Alphaproteobacteria; order Caulobacterales; family Aquidulcibacteraceae; genus Vitreimonas. Next base: position 1,014 of record DASPMA010000269.1, on the reverse strand, counting down.
CCGCGGCAAGGGCTTGACGCACGACGCCCAGTCCAAGGCGCATTATTTCGAGCTGCTGGCAAAACTGCCGTTCGGCGAAAGCATGCCGCGCCCCGACCGTGAGCGCGCGCTCCGCTACGCCTACCACTTCTTCTTCCGCCGCATGATGCCGCTGCCCTTCCTCGCCCCCAACGGCAAGGGCTCCATGTTCGACGTGCGCGTCGACACCCTGGCGCAGCTCGCGCCGGGCGAGCACCCCGCGCTCGATGCGATCTGCGAGGGCATTATGAGCGGCGCGCCCTTCGTGTATGAGGCAGAGCGGTATGCGTGACATGATGGCCGCGCCAGACGCCAGCCCGCCCGATACAAACCCGCTGCGCCAGGCGTTCCGTCAGATCGTGCCGCGGCCGTTGCGCGCTTTCCTGCATGGCGCGGCCAAGGCCGTTGCGGGCGCGCCGGGATTTGTGCTGCGCCAAGCCCGGCGTGCAGGCTGGGCGATCGCCGACGCCATGTCCACGCGCCGACAGCCGGGCTTGTTCTTCTGGCATCTCAAGCGCGCGCCGGGGCGCTTCATCAGCGGGCTGCGCCACGCGAACTGGGAAATGCAGCGTTCGGCGCGTCATGCGAACTGGCGGATGCAACGCTCGGCGCGACATACGCGCTGGGAAATGCAAAGGTCGGCGCGCGTCATGACAAATCACGCGCAAGCCCTGAGCCGGCGCCGCTGGCGCTTTGCGCTGTTCGGGCGCCGCCACGAGCCCGCACTCGATCAGCCCTTCTTTGGCGATGCATTGGCGCGCATGCAGAGCCACGATCTCGGCATCCGCTCCATCATCAATATTGGCGCGGGCTCCGGCGGCGACACCGAATTCGTCCAGCGCGCCTGGCCCGAGGCGCGCACTCTGCTCATCGAGATGGACGCCGCGTTCGAGGATGCGTACCGCGACCTCAAGCGCGCTGTGCCGAACCTTGCCTGGGACATCTGCGCCGCCGGCCCCGAGGACAAGCTCGGCCGCATGCAGAAAACCGACATCG
>DASPMA010000268.1:0-5097 GCA_035627335.1 Binatia bacterium | reverse complement strand
GAAACGACACCGCGGGCGTCGAGCAGGTTGAACAGGTGCGACGCTTTTAACGTGTAGTCGAACGCGGGCAGCACGGCGCCGGCGTCCAACAGACGCTTGGCAGTCGTCTCCGCATCCGCGAACCAGCGCAGGTTCATTTCCGGATCGCTGAGTTCGAAGTTGAAGCGCGATTGCTGCTTTTCGTTTTCGAGGAAAACGTCGCCGTAGGTGAGCGGCGTCGCCGAGTCCGGATCGTTGAACGGCAAGTCGAACACGTTATCGACGCCGAAGACGTACATCGCCAGGCGCTCTAGCCCGTAGGTGAGTTCGCCGCTGACGGGGCGCACATCGAGGCCGCCGACTTGCTGGAAGTAGGTGTACTGCGACACTTCCATGCCGTCGCACCAGACCTCCCAACCGAGACCCCAGGCGCCGACTGTGGGATTTTCCCAATCGTCTTCGACGAAGCGGATGTCGTGCAGCAGAGGATCGATGCCGATGCGGGCGAGGGAGTTGAGATAGAGCTGCTGCAGATCCGGCGGGTTCGGCTTCAGGATCACCTGGTATTGGTAATAGTGCTGCAGGCGATTGGGGTTCTCGCCGTAGCGGCCGTCCTTCGGCCGGCGCGAGGGCTGCACGTAGGCCGCGCGCCATGGCTTCGGCCCCAACGCGCGCAGCGTTGTCGCCGGGTGAAGCGTGCCGGCGCCGACTTGCTGGAAGTAGGTGTACTGCGACACTTCCATGCCGTCGCACCAGACTTCCCAGCCGAGACCCCAGGCGCCGACGGTCGGATTTTCCCAATCGTCTTCGACGAAGCGGATGTCGTGCAGCAGAGGATCGATGCCGATGCGGGCGAGGGAGTTGAGATAGAGCTGCTGCAGATCCGGCGGGTTCGGCTTCAGGATGACCTGGCACTGGTAATAGTGCTGCAGGCGGTTTGGGTTCTCGCCGTAGCGGCCGTCCTTGGGGCGACGCGAAGGCTGCACGTAGGCGGCGCGCCACGGTTTGGGTCCCAGCGCGCGCAGCGTGGTGGCGGGGTGCAGCGTGCCGGCGCCGACTTGCTCGTCATAGGGCTGGAGGATCGCACAGCCCTGCTCGGCCCAGTAATTCTGGAGCGTCAGGATCACGTCCTGGAAGCAGCGCGGCGCTTTGTTGGAAGCCATGGCGGACGCCTATAGGCGCCCGCACCCCTTATCAAGACTGGGGGCCAACTCAGCCGCGCCGCAGCCAAAGCACCACCCACCAAATGGCGTAACCGAGCACGGCGGGCGTGACGCCAACGACGATCCCGGCTGCGAACGTCTCGTCGCCGCCGAGCGGAGCAAGAGCCGTCGCGAATGCAACCGGCCGCAGTATGACCGAGACGAACACCAGCATGGACAAAAGAAGTCCGGCCGAACCGCCCCAGAACCAAGCGATATAGTGCGCCTGCAGCGCCGCCTCGTCGAGCGCGGTGACCCACAAGCAGGCGAACACCACGCCCAGAAGCGCCGCGCCCAGCGCCGGCCAGACCAGCCATTGCTGGCCGTGCGAAAGCGTTAACAAGAGCCCATAAGCGAGCAGGCTGACGAACGTTGCGATGATGTAGAGCGTTTTGCGTTTCATCCGCTTAGCGGGGCGCGCGGTCGCCATGTGCGTCTCCGGACTCATTCGGCGGCCTCCGCAGCTTCGTCGGCGCTGAAGATCTGTTCGATCGGCAGGGCGAACACGGCGGCGATCTTGAAGGCCAGCGGCAAGCTGGGATCGTACTTGCCGGTCTCGATCGCGTTGACGCTCTGGCGCGAGACGTCGAGGCGATCGGCCAGATCGGCCTGGCTCCAATTGCGCTCAGCGCGCAGGACTTTCAGGCGATTGCGCATGAACTCACGCATTCCGGCGCTTGAGGAGAATCCGGTTTAGCATCGTGACGCCTCCCCTTCCCTTATTGTTCGCGCTCGGTGCGCGGGCCAAACAAGCGCTGGCGCCAGCGGGCCAGCGTTTCGCGGCGCTTGGCCAGGAAGCTCCAGCCGAACACGCCGGCGGCCGTCCAGAACAGAACTTCAAGGCTGATTGCCCCGAGCGTCACCACGCCGGCCCACACAGCGAAGCTGGGCTTCATAACGTAGGCGACGCCCACGGCGGTCCACGAAACGATCGCGAAGACGAGGGCCACGCCGAGAAGCAGGCGGCGCACCATCACACCACGCGGGGATTGCGTTTGTTCGCTCATTTGTAGCGTCTCCGAACAACGATGTGCGTGATGCCGAACACGAAGGAGAATGCCGGGAAGACCCAGATCAACGGCACGTGCGGAAAGTCGGCCCACTCTTCGAGAAAGCCGTAGGCGAAGCTGGCGAAAAGAATGACTCCGGTGGCGACGATCAGCGCTTCGCTTTGCAAGCGGCGTTGAAACTCATCCATCGCCCGCGTGTAAACGAGATAAGCGCGCAACATCAGCAGCGCGGGCGCAACGGGCAGCAGCGACAGAACGATCAGAGTCCATTGCGGCAGCGGCAGATTGCGGATGGCGAGCGCGGCGGCGAAGACGAAGCCGACATAGAGCGCCGCCGATATCGCCATGTCTCGCACATACCGCCGGCGCGCCTGCTTTCCGCTCTCCGACATGGGTTCGCAAACCATGGTCATTCCTCAAAGTTCACTTCGATACGCAGCCCGCCGACGTCGGCGGCGATCGAGGCGGGCTGGATGATTTCGAACAACGGCGCAGTAGCCTCAGCCACGGCGCCCGTGGCTACGAAGCCGGCCAGCAAGGTCGCCAGAGTCCGCCGCACCCATCGCCTCAGCATCGACCCCTCCAGTCAAGGTTGCTTATCTACGAGGTAAGCTTCCTTTACACGACCGTACTGGAATATGTCAAGTATCATTGTCTAAAAGTCCATGACGGTTGTCTCGGTAGCCTGTGCCGCCGTTTGCCGAGCCTCCTGAATCTGCCAAGCTCGCCTCTATGGGGATTTGTGGGATTGACGAAGCGGGGCGCGGGCCCCTGGCCGGACCCGTGGTGGCCGCGGCCGTGATTTTGCCGCGGCGTGGGCGGCCCAAGGGGCTCGACGATTCCAAGCAGCTGACGCCCGAAGCGCGCGAAGAGCTGGCGGCTGCAATTCGCCGCGTCGGCATCGTCGCGGTTGGCGTCGCCAGCGTCGAAGAGATCGACACGCTCAACATTTTGCGTGCGTCGCATCTGGCGATGCGGCGTGCGTTCGAGGCGCTGCCGGAAAGGCCGGTGGCGGCGATTGTCGACGGCAACATGTCGCCGGACCTCCCCTGTCCAGTCGAATGCGTGATCGACGGCGACGTGATCGTGCCGATCGTGTCGGCGGCCTCGATCGTAGCCAAGGTCGAGCGCGACCGGATGATGGTGGAATTGTGCGCCACGTATCCCGGGTACGCCTTCTCCAAGCACAAGGGCTATTCGACGCCCGAGCACCAGGAAGCGCTGACGCGGCTCGGTCCCTGCGCCATTCACCGCCGCAGCTTCAAGCCGGTGCAGATGGCCGCGGGGCTATTCGCGGCATAAGCGCGCCGCCGTTTACAAGCGGGCGCGCCCTTCTATGTTCGCGCGCATGACCGACACAGCCACCATTCGCCCGACGCAGGACCGCGCCGACATTTCGGCGCCGATGGTCTGGCTCATCTGCGCGGCGCTTTACGTCATTCTGATCTGGATGGTGATCTACGCCAATCCGCAGCTGCGCGGCGAACTTGGCGTGATGGAGCAAGGACAAAACCTCTTCCTCGCGGTTTCCCTCATCATCATGATCGTTGTGGCTTTCCGCACAGACGACAAGTTGCTGCGCTACTGGATGATTTTCACCGCGATGGGGACGATTTATCTGCTCGGCGAAGAAACCAGCTGGGGCCAGCACTATTTCGGCTGGGGCGTCAGCGGGGTGTTCGAGGACATCAACGACCAGGGTGAAACCAACTTCCACAACGCAACCTCCTGGCTCGACCAGAAGCCGCGCGCGATTCTCTTGTTTGGTATGATCCTCGGCACGATCGTGCATCCGCTCGTGAAGTGGGTGCGCAGGGGGCGCGGTCTGTTCGACAATCCCTGGTGGCTAGCGCCGACGCTTGCGAGTTTGCCGCCCGTGGTGTTTTCGCAAATCGGCGCGCTGCCCGAGCGGATCGACGATCTTCGTCTCTTCTACTTTTCGCTGCAGCTTTATCGATCGAGCGAGATGGAGGAGTTCTTCATGTACATGTTCTTCGTCACCTACACGCTCTCGATCCTGAGGCGCATGGAGGCGAGAAAGCGCGCCGGCGCCTAGGCCGCGGCCCGCCGTGCTCGGCGGCGCTCGAGCATGCCGCCCAGCGTGCCGAGGACGATCATGATCGGCGCCATCAGCACACAGCAGAAGCGCGACAGCCAGATTTCGCCGGCCAGCGCCCAATAGGCGCCGAGCACAAAGACCATCCCCGGAGCCGCGGCTTGCAGCAGCCGCACGACGCGTTCGCCCCAGCCGATGCCGCCGATCAGCCGGCCCTTGTCGCGCGACATCACGAAGAACATCAACGTCATGGAGAAGGAGACGCAAGCGTTGATCATCCAGTAGAGCGCGAGCGGCGCGGCCAGGTCCATGTTCGCGCCGAACGTTCCCGCCGCGAACGGCAGCAGCACGATGAAGAAGAGGAAGGCGAGATTGCAGAGCGCGGTCGGCCAGTCGAACGCCGTGAGTTCGCGCGTCACCATCAGGTGCACGGCCCACCAGAGCGAAGCGAGCGCGAAACTGATCATGAGCGAGGCGGTCTGGGGAATGAGCTGAAGCACCTCCACCCAGAACGCTGCGCCATCCAGCCCCTCCGGCGGGCGTAGTTCGAGGGCGAGCAGCGTCAGCGCCACGGCGAACACGCCATCGGAGAATGTCATCATCCGGTCCAGCATCCGCCGGTCGGCGCTTGCGTCTTCGGCCATTGCCCGCCCCCAAATATAGTTAACGCCGAATCAGGCTGTTGATTATCGCGCGCCAGTCAAGCTTATGATTCGTCCTCGGGGACGACATGGCGCGACACTTCAAGGACCGGACCATCGAAGGCGACTGCATCGAGGCGATGCGGGGACTGCCGGACGGCAGCGTGGACCTCGTGTTCGCCGACCCGCCATACAACATGCAGCTGGGC
>DASPMA010000267.1:0-18151 GCA_035627335.1 Binatia bacterium | reverse complement strand
CCGAGCGCGTAATCGATCTCTGGGCCGGCGCCGCGGCCGTATTGGCGCTGCTTGGCGTGGAGTCCGCCTTCCCTGTTGAAGCACGCGCCGCGGCGCATGCAGGCACGGCGCTGATGTTTGCGAGCGCGTTTGCCTGGCGCGGCTGGCGCGTGCTGCGCTACGCGTCGCTCGCGGCCGCGGCGATCGCCATTGCGCATGCGCTCTCACCGCCGCTGACGGGCGCGGCGCTGGCCGGACAGATTCCGATCTGGGGCGCTCTGGTCGTGCTTCTCGTCGCCGCGCTTTTTCTGTTCGGCGCAGGTTACTTCCTCAGCGCGGGATCGATCGCTTTCGGCGAAGTGCTTTCCATCGCCGGCGCGAGCACGATCCTGATTGGCGCCGCATTGCTGCTGCGCCGCTTCGGCGCGCATCCGAGCATGGCTTACGCTGTGGTCGTCATTGGCGCCGCGATTTTTGCGCGCTGGCGCGCACCTGGCGTCTATATGACGATTGTTGCGCCGCTCGTACGCGGTCCGGTGGCGTGGCTCGCGCGAACCTACCGGCTCGGGCCGAAGCCCACCGATCTCGTGAACGTCACGCCAGCCGCGCGGCGTGAAAAGCGATATGGTCGGCGACAAAGGTCGCAATGAAGAAGTACGAGTGATCGTAGCCTTCGTGACGGCGCAGCGTGAGCTTTTGCTCCGATGCATGTGCTGCATCTTCGAGTAGCTCGGGTTTCAGCTGCGTTTGCAGAAACTGATCGGCGAGACCTTGATCGACCAGAATGTCGTCGAAGGGCTTGGCGTTTCCGGCTTGCATGAGCAGCGCAGCATCGTGCGCGCGCCACGCATTGCGGTCGGCGCCGAGATACGCACTGAACGCCTTCTCGCCCCACGGGCAGCGAGTCGGCGAACAAATCGGCGAGAACGCAGAGACGCTGCGAAAGAGATCGGGGCGCCGCATCGCCAGCGTCAGCGCACCGTGGCCGCCCATGGAATGACCGAACACGCCGCGCTGAGGCTTTAGCGGAAACGCGTTCTCCATGACTTCGATCAGATCGCCCGTGACGTAGCTTTCCATTTTGAAGTGCGGCGCCCACGGCGCTTGCCTGGCATCGACATAAAAGCCCGCGCCTTGGCCCAGATCGTAGGCGGGATCGTCCGCGACCCCCTCCCCGCGCGGACTGGTGTCGGGCGCGACGATAGCGAGGCCAGCTTTCGCCGCAGCAGCGTATGCGCCGCCCTTGGTGGTGAAGTTGTCTTCGGTGCAGGTGAGCCCGGAGAGCCAGACGAGGTACGCAAAAGGCCCTTCGCCCGGCGGCGTGAATACGGAGAAGCGCATCGGCGTGCCGGTGCTGGCGCTCTGATGCTGCGCGTATGCGAGCACGCCGCCATGAACGCGATGCTGGGCTCGGATTTCGATCATCTCTTTGCGAGTCCTTCGTGGCCTTCGTGTCTTTGTGGTTCACCACCAAGTCACAAAGAGCACGAAGAAGCACAAAGCGCTACGCAGCCCGTTCTGAAGCGTTCGTCACCCGCTGCGCGCGCGCGATCCAGGTGGCGACATCGTCTGCGGTCGGCGCCGCGGCCGAGCCCCAGGCGCGCTGACCCTCTTCGCTGAGGCCCCACTGGGCGACCGCTTCGCATAGTTCCGACGCATCCAGCTGCGCCAGCTCGGCGGCGTCGCTGACGCCGCAGGCCGCCAGCGCTTGCGCCTCGCGCGACTTTAGGCCCGGCACGGTGCATGCGAGCTCCGCTTGCGCCTGCCATCCGCGGATAACGTCGGCGGAGATATGCCGCGCATCGATTTGCTCTTCGCCATCTTCCGGCTCGAGTCGCAAGAGATCCGCAACTGTACGTACGCCGACGGCTTCCAAGCGCTTCGCCGTCTTCGGCCCTATCGATGGCGCATCTACCACGGGCGCATCGCCCGAGAGCGTGCACTTGGGCATGCTCTTCTCACGCTTTGCGAGCGGCGCGCCTTCCGGCAGTTCGCGCGGCGGTTTCAAGGCGGCCTTTGGCCTTGGCGCCGACGTCTCGACGGCGGGCGGCGCTTCCCCTGGCTCGAGATCGACAAGGTGCGACCGGAGCGGCTGCTTCGCTTTGATCGGCTTGGACATCGCCCTGCCGGACTTCGACACCTTGCCGCGCGGGGCGGCGCCCGCGTGCTGGGCGCCGATCTCGCGCGGCCATTTCGCGTCGAGCGACGACAGCGGCGCTTTCAGCACTTCGGCTGCGTGCAGAGCGCGCACGTCGCGATCATCCTCACACAGGGTCGAGCGCACCTTGCCGGTGCGGCGGAATTCCTCGTACTGCGCCGTTACAAGCTTGCGCGAGGCCTCGTCTTCCATGGCCTTGAGCACAGTTTGGATTGGCGCTTCCAGCGCCAGGAAGAACGCTTGCAGAGCCCCTCCAACCCGCGGCGGGCGCACAGCGGCTTCCTCGAACGCGCGGTCGAGGACGCGCGCAAAGCCGACCGCGGCCTGGCCGACGACCGGGGCGATAGCGTCAATGGTGTCCTGATCGAGCCCAGCGAGCGGGTCTTTCGCGCCCTTCTCAAAATCGTAGTGCTCGATGACCAGATCGTAGTGCGCGTTCGCCGCTTTCGCGCCGGCCTTCAGCATTTGTTTCAGCCAATCATCGCCGCTCGGCACGCTCACGTCGGGATAGCCGCCGAGTTCGTGTTCGAGCGTGGCCTGGAAGGTGCGATAGGCCTTGAAGAAGCTGCGCTCCACCGCGGCATGGATGACGTTCTCTTCTTCGCTTTGCTGCGTGTGGAACGGCTGGTGGGGATCCACGAAATAGTGGCTGAGCACGCCTGCCGTGTAAGCCGCCATCTTCCAGTCGCGCGCCGCAAGCGCGCGCACCGTGCGGCGATACCATTCCTGGCACGCTTCGATCGCGCCGCCCCAGTCCTTCTCGCGCACATGCAGGACGTGGTTCTTGAAGTCCTTGAACACTTCGTCCGGCGCCTTGGCGCCCTTCAGATATTCCTGATGCTCGTGCAGCAGCAGATTGCGCCACGCTTCAGCGTCAGCGCTGCGCAAATGGCGCAGGGCGTCGAGCGCCAGCCGGTGGTGGTTGGACCGGCAGCGGCTCGCGAACACGACCGCGTACAGCAACGACATAAGTGGCTCAGCCTCGCCCCAGAAGTGAACAGGGGGTTAAGACTGGGCCGCGAATCGTTAGCGAGGTGTTAAACGCGCGGTCGAGGGGGAATCAGCCGGCGCCCTTACGCGGCCTGGCTCGTGTCGCTGCGCACCAGACCCCAGTCTTCACAAAGGATGCGCACCAGGCGCTCGTGCCGTTCTTCGATGGCGTTGAGCGTCCATTCCTCGATGCCAACGATGTCGCGCGTCACCTGATGGATCGGCGCGCCGGGCGTGTTGAAGAAAATCTTGCGCTTCTCCGGATAGGGTTTGGTGTCGGCGAGCGTGTTCTGCGTATGCGTGACCAGGACGAGATTGCCCAGCAAATGCGCGGCTTCGGTACGGCGCATCTTGTCGAAGAAGCGCTCGTTCCAGTAAGGCCCGCCGGCGCGGGGCAGCACATGCTCCACCGTGACGTCGTCGGTCATCTGCAACATGTTGCCGTTCGGCATGGCCGCTTCGAGCCGCATCATGAGGAGCCGGCGCTGGCGGTCGCGCTTGCGCGAGCGATTGAGCGTGGCGAAGAACGCCATCTGTTCTTTCTCGGTGAGTTCAAGCGCGCCCTTTGGCCCATACAGCATCTTGTCGTCGCCGGCGTGTTTCACGGCGCGGGCGTAACGGTTCTGCTGCTGCCGATTGTCGACCACGGACAGTTCGCAGGCGAAGGTGAAGCGATCGAGCGCCTGGAAGAAGCGCCGCGCGCGTTCGTGCTCGCCGGAATGTTCCGCGAGGAAGGCGATGGCGGCGGGCATCCAGTCCAGATCCTTGACCTGCTGCATCAACCGCACGCGCCGGTTCACTTCCGCACTCGCCGGGCCCACGTCGATAGCGTTCGCCAGGATCGCGCGCAAAGCGGCAGCGTAGCGGGGCAGCTGGTCAAACAAGAACGTCTTGACCCCGCCAGTGCGCTCGACCGCGGCGCGGAACGCCGCAAGATCACCCGGCGAGAGCAAGCGTTCGCCTGCCAGCAGGAACGGCATCATGCCGAGCAAGAGCGCGAAATGCTCGCGCTCGAACATGTCTTCGATCTGCTCCCACTTCTGCGCCGCCGCAGTCGCTTCCTGTTCGCTGAACTTCGAGTTCTCGATCAGGTCGCTCTTGAGAATGTCCGCGCCCGAAAGCGGCGAACCGCGCTTGTTCAGCGTGTTGAACACGGTCTGAGCGCAGCCGCGCTCGTCAGCATCCACGACATTCAACGTGCAAGAACGCGCGACATAGGACATGAACGCGTCGAGTTCGCGATCGCCGACTTCTTTCAGTTCGGACTCGATCGTGCGCGCCGCGGCGGCGATGAGCTCCTTCGAATCGCTGCGCGGTTCGTTGTCGCGCGCCAAGGCGGACATGTGCCCCGCTTCTTGCACGTAGTCGTGGAAGAAGCCGGAATCCTCCTGGCGCAACAAGAGCCGCGCGTTGGCGCCATCGAGGATCAGCTGCTGGTAATGCTTGGCGCGGCCCGGCAAGCGATCGCGGGTGTAGGCCATCAGCATCGTTGTCGTCGCCAGCCGCTGCTGGCCGTCGGAAATCTCGAATTTGCCGCGCGTGTTCTTGATAAGCACGATCTGGCCGATGAAATAGAACGGCGCGCCGCGTTCAAACGCGCCCCACAAATCGCGGATGAGTTCGCGCACTTCGCGCTCGGTCCATGTGTAAGGACGCTGGTAACGCGGAACTTGCAAACCGCCCTTGCGGGTGAGCACAGCGCCCAGGTTCAGGATTTGCGAGACAAGCCCAATCGGTGTGTCGCCAAATCCCATCACGCACCTCCCCGGCATCATTTGTTCTTGAGATCGTTACCGGAGCGAAAGCGAAGCGCAATCCGCGACGAGCGCATGACGGCTCTTCATCGAAACTGCGTCGCACAAACGCCACGCCTTACGCGATCGGCGCTACCGCGTAGCTCGGCGCGCCGCCAATGCACGCAAAACTAGAGAAGCCGCGCGTCTCGAATACATGAAATAACGCACGCGCAGCATCTGAGTGAGTGAAGCCAGCGCGCGCGGCATGCGCGTCGCCCTGCGCGGCGCCGGTAATATCCGCGACACGGCGCGCGATCGCCGCGCCAGAATCTAGCCATTCGCATGCACGTGGCGCAGCCGCAGCGAGTTCCTGCGCCAGTAGAGGAAAGTGAGTGCATGCCAGAGCGACAACGTCAACCGGGTCTTCGCCGAACAGCGCATTAACAGCTTCATGAATTGAAGCAGGATCGATCGCCTGGCCGCGCAGCTTCTTTTCGGCAGCCTCCACCAGCGCCGCCGAACCAAACCTCACGACGCGCTTGTCGGCGGCGAATTGGGCGATCAGGTCGTCCGTATATGCGCGCCGCACCGTGGCGGGCGTTGCAAGGAGGCCGATGACACCGGTCTTCGTCAGCGCCGCGGCAGGCTTGATCGGCGGCACGACGCCGACGACGGGAATGGACAGCGCCGCACGCACCTGTGGCAGAACGATAGTGGAAGCTGTATTACACGCGACGACGACCGCGTCCGGCGTCCATTGTTGCACCAAGCTCGAGAGCAGCGCCGGCACGCGCGCGCGCAAATCGGCGTCTGACTTCAAACCATAGGGAAGCCAAGCATTGTCCGCGACATAGTCGAGCGACAGGGCATATCCCGACGCTGCGATCGCGTCGAGCACGGAGAGACCTCCGACCCCGGAGTCGAACACCAGGACACGCTTTGTGGCGTTAACCATTTCGACTGTTCTGATTGCGCAACATTGTTAACGAAGCGCCTGATTTAGGTGGTGTTTTCGCGAACTGCAAACGCACAGCACATTGCTGTGGAAAGGCGATGTTAACCGCGTTGGCGCGAATCATGTGTAGGGCTAGTGACGTCCGGTGGGGTTTAGGTCAACGCACCATCAGAGTGCGTTCCGAAACTGCGGGGTCTACCAATGAACGCCATCGGCAAATCTTCCGTCGTCTTCGTGACTCTGTCCGGCCTGTTCTGGGGCGGCTGGGTGCTCGGCTCGCAAACGCCCGAAGGCCAGGAAGCGCTGGCGCGCGCTTATGCGACCTATGCTGAGCAGCAAGCCGCCGCGAACGAAGATCTCTTCAGCACGACCGCGTTGCGCGCCGTCGTCTGCGGCGGCACGAGTGTCGACCGCAACGAATCCAAGCCATGCCTAGCGGTCGTGGCCGCTGGCCGCATGTTCATCGTCGACGCGGGCTCTGGCGCCGCGCAGACTCTGGCTGGACGCAACATTCCGATGGGCCGTCTTGAAGCGGTCTTGCTCACCAGCGCCGGGCTTACACAAACGGCGGACCTCGACGAACTCTACGGCGCGAGCGCACGCACGCGCGACAACGCGCTGCTGCCCGTGTACGGCCCGGCAGATACTCAGCGCATGGTCGACGGCCTGAACCAGGCCGCGGGCTTCGACGGCGCGTCAAGTGGCCTGCAAGCGTGGGGTCCCTCGCCTGAGCCCGGCCGCTCGGTGATCGTGTTCGAGGGCGACGGCCTCATCGTCTCGGCCTTCACGACCCAGGAAGACGCCTTCAGCGGCCGCGTCGGTTATCGCTTCGACTATCGCGGCCGCTCGATCGTCGTCGGCGGCGACGGGCGCGTTGTCGGCGCCCCTGCCGCGGTGAACGCCGACGTTGTGCTGCAAGGCGCGCAAAGCGAAGCGCTGGCGCGTCTGCACGACACCGGCCAGGCCACCGCGGCCGAAGTGGCGGCGCAAGCGCGCGCGTCGAATACCGGCCTCGTCGTGCTTACTGGCGCCGACAATCGGATGGCCGGGCAAGTGCAGGTGGCCGAAGCGCGCGCGGCGGGCTTTGAAGATGTGGTCGCCGGCCGCGTCGGCATGCTGGTCGAGCTGCCGCTCGACAACGCCGAGATCAACGTCCGCCCGCTGTAATCGAAATCCAAGGACACAGCTTAAGGGGCGCTCCACGGAGCGCCCTTTTTCGTTCGCCCGGCGACGGACAAACGCTTCGGCCGCGTTACATTAGGCAGCGGAGGCGCGCCCATGCCTGACATGCACCTGGCCGCGGTCGCGGCGCACCGGTTCGGTTTCGGACCAAAGCCCGGCGATTTGCGCGCCATAGCCGGCGATCCGCGCGGCTGGGTGAAGAGCCAGCTTGGCCGGCAAACCGCGCTGCCACCCGCCATCGCCGCGCTGCCCGCGGCGGAAGACGACCTGTGGGCCTTCGGCCGCTGGCTGGTGCGCCGCCGCATGAACAACCGCAACGTCGAGCGCATGGAACAGCGCGCCGAGCGTGAAGGCGTGACGATGGAGGAGTTGCGCGCGCTTTCGATCGAGGACGAGTTCGTCGCCAATTTCCGCGATCGCGTGACGCGAGGCGTGGCCGCCCGCATCGACGCGGCGATCGCCAGCGACCAACCTGTGCACGAGCGGCTGGTGCACTTCTGGTCGAACCACTTCACCGTATCGACGGCCAAACCCGCGGCGGTGGCGTTGCCGCCGTCGTTCGAGAAAGACGCGATCCGTCCGCACGTCGGCGGACGCTTCGCCGACATGCTGGCGGCGTCGACCAAGCATCCCGGCATGATCGTCTATCTCGACAACTGGCTCTCGATCGGCCCGAACAGCCAGAGGGCGCGGGGACCCCGGCCAGAACGCCCCTTCCTCGGCGGACCGCGCGCCACTGGACTCAATGAGAATCTCGGCCGCGAAATCCTCGAACTGCATACGCTCGGCGTGAACGGAGGGTACACGCAAGCCGACGTTCAGGCGCTCGCGAACATCATAACGGGCTGGACCTACGAGCGGCCGCCGTTGCGCGAACTGGTGCGCGAAAGCGGCGGCGACCGCAGCGGCGCAGAGCTGTTCGAATTTGACGCGGACGCGCATGAGCCCGGCCCCAAGACGCTGCTCAACCGTACTTATGCGCAGACAGGGGTCGCGCAGGGCGAAGCTGCTCTGAACGATCTGGCGCGCCATCCCTCCACGGCGCGCTTCATCGCGACGAAGCTTTGCCGTCACTACATCGCCGACGATCCGCCAAGCGCCGCGGTCGCGCGCGCAGAGCGCGCCTTCCGCAATAGCGACGGCGACCTCGGCGCGACGATGGAAGCTTTGGTCGACAGCCCGGAAGCGTGGGAAACGCCGCTCGCCAAATTCAAGCGGCCGGAGGAATACGCAATCACGCTGCTGCGCGCCGCCAACGTGCGCGAGCTGCCGAACAATGGAGCCGTCGCGTCGCTCACGACGATGGGCCAGCGCCCCTATGCGGCGCCCGGGCCGGATGGCTGGGCCGACACTGCCGAAACCTGGCTTACGGCCGATCTGGTTTGGAAGCGTTTGGAGTTTGCGCAGGCCTATGCCGAACGCGTCGGCCGCGCCGATGTCGATCCGGTGCAGCTCGGCGAAGCGTGCCTCGGGACGCTCATGAGCGATGAAACCCGCACTGCGATCCGGCGCGCAGAAAGCCCGGCGCAAGGCCTCGCGCTTCTGTTCGGCGCGCCAGAGATGCAACGGAGATGAGCATGCTGAACCGCCGCACGCTGCTTGGCGCTTCTGCCGGCGCCGCCGCCCTCTCTTTTCCTGTGTTCGCCTTCGGCCAGGCGCAGGCGACCGACAAGCGCCTGCTCGTCGTCATCCTGCGCGGCGGCATGGACGGGCTCTCCGCCGTGCCGGCGATTGGCGATCCGACATACGCCGGCTTGCGTGGCCGCCTTGCATTGCAGCGCAGCGGCCAAAGCGCCGTGCTTCCGTTAGACGACACGTTCGCGTTGCATCCGAACCTGCAGAAGATGCATGCACTTTACCATGCCGGCGAGCTCCTCCCCGTCCACGCCTGCGCGACAGCCTACCGGGAGCGCTCGCATTTCGATGCGCAGAACGTCCTCGAAACCGGCGCCGCCGTTCCGATGGCGCGCGGCGAGGGATGGCTCAACAGGGCATTAGGATCGTTGCCGCGCGCGCGGCCGGAGATGGGCATGGCGCTTTCGGCGCAGGCGCCGCTGATCCTGCGCGGGCCAACGCCGGTCGCGACCTGGTCCCCCTCTCGCCTACCGGATGTGAACACGGACACGATGAGCCGCCTCCTTGCGCTCTATGATGCGCGCGACCCCGCGCTCGCCAACGCGCTGGAGTCCGCGATGAGCGCCAATCTCGTGGCAATGGAAGCAGGCGCGGACGCCATGAGCGAGCGGGGCGGGCGCAACATCGTGCCGATAGCGCAAATCGCCGCGCGGTTCTTGAAGGATGAGAACGGCCCCATCGCCGCAGTGATGGAAACGAACGGCTGGGACACCCACGCCGGCCAGGGCGCCGAACAAGGCGCGCTCGCGCGCAATCTCACGCAGCTCGATAACGGGCTCGATGCGTTCAAGACCGAGATGGGCGCACAGTGGCGCAACACCGTCGTCATCATTGCCACTGAATTCGGCCGCACCGCCGCGCCGAATGGCGGCGGCGGCACCGATCACGGCACGGGCGCGGCTGCTTTCCTCGCCGGCGGTGCGGTGAGCGGCGGACGCGTGCTGGCGGATTGGCCGGGATTGACCAGAGGCGCGCTCCATGAAGGCCGCGACCTCCGGCCCACCACCGACCTGCGCGCCGTGTTCAAGGGCGTGCTCGCGGATCATTTGCAGATACCCACCGCCGCACTGGACCGCGACGCGTTCCCTGACAGCAACGGCGTCAGAGCCGCGCAGGATTTGCTCCGCGCCTGACAGTGGACAGAGAGGGCGCGTCTTCTATGCTGCCGCGCTCATGCGCGCGGTCCTTCTCGCTCTTGCTGCTCTGTTTGCGACCGCCGCACCCGCCGCGGCCGATCGCTTTTGGCTTTCATACGACGGCGTTGGCCTCGGCCTCGTGCCGCTGGGCGGAATCGAGGTGGACGCTGATGTCGATGACCAGCGCTATGCGGTAACAGCGACGCTGGAGTCGCGCGGACTGCTCAACCTATTTGAGCGCACGCATCTGGTGGCCACGTCGCAAGGCGTGATCGAGAGCGGCGACGTCCGCTGGCGTCAGTACGACCTCGATCACCGCTACAGCCGCAAGCGGCGCATCATCAACATGACGGTGGGCGATGGCGGCGCGATCAATGCAGAGATCACGCCGAACTATCGGCTCTGGGGCGAGCCGCCGACCAGTGATGAACAACGGCGCCGCTCGCGCGATCCGCTCTCGACCATGGTGGCGATGGCGGTGGATGTGGGCCAGTCGCGCCGTTGCTCTGGCGTCTATCCCACCTTCGACGGCCGCTTCCATTATCTGATGGAGCTGTCCGGCGGTGAGATCGATCAGTTCAATAACGCCGGCTACGAAGGTGAAGTGCTCAAGTGTGCGCTCGCCTACATCGCCGTCGCGGGCTTCGAGGCACGCGACGCCGGCCGTCGACGCATTCCGCATGGCGAGGTCTGGTTCGCGCTGATGCCGGACACGGCGTTCGCGCCGCCGGTGCGCATCACGACGCCGCTTTCGGCCGGCGGCGCCGTCATCCGCCTCGCCAGCTTCCGCCGCGCGCGGGTGGACGTTCAGCTCACCGCGACCACGCCTTGAATGCGCGTATCGCCGCCGCCGAGTTGCTGATCGCAGTGCTCGACCGCGGGCGCGCGCTCGAAGATGCGCTCGCCGAGACGCAAAGCTTTTCGGAACTTGAGGGCCGCGATCGCGCCTTTGCGCGCGCGCTCGTCACCGCCGGATTGCGCCGCCTCGGTGGTGTCAACGCAGTGCTTGCGCGCTTCCTCGAACGGCCCCTGCCAGAGAGCGCACAGCACGCACGCGCTCTGCTGCACATCGGTGCGACGCAGCTTCTCGTGCTCGGCACGCCGCCGCATGCCGCCGTTGGCGAGACAGTGGAAGCGGCGAACGCACTCCGTCAGGCGCGCGGCTTCGCGAAGTTGATCAATGCGGTTCTGCGCCGGATCTCCCGCGAAGGCGCCAGGCTGGACGCGCTGCCGCCCGGCGCCGATCTGCCCGCATGGCTCTACACGCGATGGCGCGCCGCGTATGGCGACGAAGCGCCGAAAATCGCGCAAGCGCTGCTGCATGAGCCGCCGCTGGATTTGACGGTGAAGAGCGATGCCGTTGCTTGGGTCGAGAAACTTGGCGGCGTGCTCACGCCGACAGGAAGCGTGCGGATTCTCCCCTTCTCCCTTGGGGAGAACGGATCGGCGGATGAGGGGCGCGCCATCGCGCGCGCCGTCGGCCAGCATGCCTCGTCTCCTACTGCAACATCGCGGCAGCTTGACGCCCCTGACTCCCTAGCCCCCTCTCCGCAAGGGAGAGGGGGAATCGAAAGTCTCCCAGGCTTCAGCGACGGCGAGTGGTGGGTGCAGGATGCGGCGGCGGCATTGCCCGCGCGCGCGCTTGGCGACGTGCGCGGCAAGCGCGTGCTGGACCTTTGCGCCGCGCCGGGCGGCAAGACGCTGCAACTCGCGGCGGCGGGCGCCTACGTGACGGCCGTCGACAAATCCGAGGGTCGATTGAAGCGCTTGCGCGAGAACCTCGCGCGCACCCAGCTCGAAGCGACGGTCATCTGCGCCGACGCACTCGCGTATCGCGCTGCCGAACCGTTCGACGCTGTACTGCTCGACGCACCCTGCACATCCACCGGCACGCTGCGACGTCATCCCGATGTCGCATGGCTGCGACGGCCAACTGACATCCGCGCACTCGCCGACTTGCAGTCGCAACTCCTGCAAGCCGCCGCCGCCCAGCTGAAACCTGGCGCTCCGCTTGTTTACGCTGTCTGCTCGCTCGAGCCTGAGGAAGGACCCGGCGTCGTTTCCGCCGCGCTGATACAAGGCTGGCGGCGCGATCCGATGCGCCAGGACGAGATCCCCGGCGGGGATCGATTCCTCACCTCCGACGGCGATCTGCGTACGCTGCCCTCGCATTGGCCTGAAATCGGCGGGCTCGACGGCTTTTACGTCGCCCGGCTGCAGCGCATTTCTTAACGCAGCGACATGCTCGCCTTGCGCCGCTGCCCGCGCGCAGGTAACCAGCGCACATGGCGCGCACGCTCATCGCTCCATCGATCCTGGCCGCCGATTTTTCCAAACTCGGCGAGGAAGTGCGCGCGGTCGAGGCCGCGGGCGCCGACATGATCCATGTCGATGTGATGGACGGCCATTTCGTGCCGAACATTTCCCTCGGCCCGGCGGTAATGAAGGCGATCCGGCCACATTCGAAGCTGCCGTTCGACGTGCATCTGATGATCGCGCCAGTCGATCCCTATATTCAGCAATTCCGCGACGCAGGCGCGGACATCATCACGGTGCATCCCGAAGCCGGGCCGCACGTGCATCGCACCTTGCAGGCGGTGAAGGCAACTGGCGCCAAAGCGGGCGTCTCGCTCAATCCCGGCACGCCGATCGATGCGATCGACCCGATCATCGACTTGGTCGATCTCGTGCTGATCATGAGCGTCAATCCGGGCTTCGGCGGGCAAAGCTTCATCGAGGCCGCGCTGCCGAAAATCCAAGCGGCGCGCAGGCGCATCGACGCGTCGGGACGGGATATCATTCTCGAAGTCGATGGCGGCGTGAACGAGAAGACGGCGCCAAGCGTGATTGCGGCCGGCGCCACCGCAATCGTCGCCGGCACCGCCGTCTATGGCGGCGATCCATCCGCCTACGCGCAGAACATCTCCCGGTTGCGGGCGCATTGAGTTGACCGCGGCCGTCACCCCCCAACGGCCACCAAGGCCGAACGCGATCCTCGAAACATGGCGCGCAAATCCGTTCCACCGCATGCGGCTGGGCGAAACCGCGCCGGATCGCATCGAACGATACGGCAACGACCCGCGCGTCGGCGACGCCGAGCGCGGGCGCGAGATCGGCCGCGGGGTCTGGCGCATCGGCGCGGAAAAGCTTCAGGGCGAGCACGCAATGCCCTGGCTGCCATCGCACCCCTCGCGACACTTCACTGCGCGATTGCATTCCTTCTCGTGGCTGATCGACCTTGCCGCCGTCGGCCCCTCGGCGCACGCGCGCATTGCGCAATTGATTGACACCTGGATCGCCGAGCACGGTGAATGGGACGACATTGCCTGGGATCCTGAACTTACGGCTGAGCGTCTGTTCGCTTGGCTGTGCTGGGGCAGGCCAGCTTTCGAAATGGGCGCGCCCGAGCGACGAATGGCGCTGCTGCGCTCGGCGGCGCGGCAAGCGCGCTTGCTGATGCTGTCGCAGAGCGAACTCGGCGAACGACATCTCGGCTCAATCAAGGCCGGCGCCGCACTCATTCTCGCCGGCGCCGCAGGCTTTCCCGAAGCTGACCGCCTCGCCGAGCAGGGCGATGAGATGCTCATCGAGGCGACTGCCAAGCAATTCTATCCCGATGGCGGACACTTCTCACGCGCGCCGGAGGCTCTTGCCGAGGCCCTGTACGATCTCATCACGGCGCACGACGCCTTCTTCGAGCCGTCGTCGCATCTCACCGATTCCATCGCCAAGCTCGCCGACATGGTGCGCCTGCTGCGCCTCGGCGACGGCGGATTAGGCTGCTTCCACGGCGGCTCGGAGGGCTCGGCCGCGTCCCTGGATGCGGCGCTGGCACGCGCGCCCGGGGAGCGGCGCACCTTCCAATTCGCGCAGCATACCGGCTACCAGCGGCTGGAAGCGGGCCCGTTGCGTGTACTGCTTGACGTCGCCGGCGCGCCGCCGCTGGCATATTCCGAACGCGCGCATGCGAGCGCGCTTGCATTCGAACTTTCCAGCGAAAGCGAGCGCCTGATCGTCAACGTGGGCGCTGGCCGCGAACTCGCGCCTGCCGCGCGCTCGGCGGCGCGCGCCACCAATGGGCACTCCACCTTGATCCTGGCCGACGCGTTGACGGCAACGCTGGAAGAACCGCGGCGCGGCCGTGCGCCAGCGCGGCTCTCGGGCCCCGGCATCGACGATGTGCGCCGCTCTTCCGACGAAACGGGCATCACCATCCAGGGACGCCACGACGGCTATCGCGAAAAATTCGGACTGCTGCACCGTCGCTATCTGTTCGTCGATCACCAGGGAAAGAACCTGCGGGGCATCGACGAGTTGATTCGCCCGATGCGGCTAAAGGCGGCCGCGCCGAAAAAGCCAATCCCCTTCGTTGCGCGCTTTCATCTGCATCCCGCCGTGCGGGCGCGTATGGTCGAGCGTCACGCCGCGCTGCTGGAAACGCCCGGTGGGCAGCGCTGGCGCCTTAGAACCGATGCGCCGCACGTCGTTATTGAACCCTCGATCTATTGGGGCGGGCGCACCGTGCGCGACTCGCATCAAATCGTGCTGTCCGGGGAAGCCGACCCGATGGGCCATGGGCTTGCTCCCCCGAATCGCATCCGCTGGGCGCTGGCGCCCGCTTAGGCGCGCCTCCACCGGCTCCAGCGTTCCACTGCCGGATCACCCAAATAAATGATGCTCCGCCGATAAGGCGCGCTATTATGGCAGGCCTACGGGGAGATCAATCATGGCAGGTCAGCCGGTCAATAAGTGGGTTCAAACGATCTTCTGGTTCATCTCGGCGCTGCCGAGCTTCCAGCACATTCCGGAACATTCCACAGGCGATTATGTCGGCCGCACCAGCCCAATTCTGGGCACGGCGTTCGCGTTCTGGATCGCGCTGCTCGGCACCATCGCGTTGGTGCTGATCGCCAACGGCGTCATCAGCGGCATGTCCTGGGGCAATATAGATACGGCGCTGAGCGTGGGGTATCTCATCACGGGCGTGCTTTACATCGCTGGCTTCTGGATGTTCTTCAGCCGCGAAGAGCAATACCCGAACTGAGCGCGGCCTGCGGCCGCGCGAGGGCAGTAGGGCAATAAGGCAATGGGGCAACAGGTGGCGCGGCGTGCGCTGCCGCCGCGCCCTATTCCCTTATTGCCCTATTGCCGTATTGCCTTGTCTTGAAGCGATTCCGCCGAAGGCAGATTCCATGACCGACGTCCTCCCTATCAAGCGCGCGCTCATTTCCGTCTCGGACAAGACGGGACTCATCGAGCACGCGAAAGCGCTGGCGGGCCTGGGGGCGAAGCTTGTGTCCACGGGCGGCACGCACAAGGCGATCAAAGATGCCGGCCTTGCGGTCGAGGATGTCTCAACCGTCACCGGGTTTCCTGAGATGATGGATGGGCGCGTGAAGACCCTGCATCCGAAGGTGCATGGCGGGCTTCTCGCGTTGCGCAACCACAAAGAGCACGCGCGCGCGATGAAGGAGCACGGGATCGAGGGCTTCGACGTGCTCTACGTGAACCTTTACCCGTTCGAAGCGACGGTCGCGCGCGGGGCCGGGTTCGACGAGTGCATCGAGAACATCGACATCGGCGGGCCGGCCATGATCCGCGCGGCGGCAAAGAATTATGGCTGGATCGCCGTCGCCACCGATGCAGACGACATGGCCGCAATCCTCGAAGAGGCCAAGGCGCACGGGGGCACGACCTTGGCGCTGCGCAAACGGCTCGCCGCGAAGGCCTTCTCGCGCACCGGCGCGTACGATGCGGCGATCTCAGCCTGGTACGCCGAACAGCTGGAAGAGAAAGCGCCGGCCTGGCGCGCGCTGGGCGGCAAACTGAAGCAGTCGCTGCGCTACGGCGAAAATCCGCACCAGGGCGCTGCCTTTTATCTCACCGGCGAGCAGCGTTACGGCGTGGCGACGGCCAAGCAGCTTCAGGGCAAAGAGCTTTCCTACAACAACCTCAATGACACCGACGCCGCGTTCGAACTGGTCGCCGAGTTCGATCCCAAAGACGGCGCCGCCGTCGCCATCATCAAACACGCCAATCCGTGCGGCGTCGCGACCGGCGGGGATTTGCTGGAAGCTTACAAGCGTGCGCTTGAATGCGATTCCGTTTCCGCCTTCGGCGGCATCGTCGCGCTTAACCGCCGCCTGGACAAAGCCGCGGCCGAGGCGATCGCGGATATTTTCACCGAAGTGGTCATCGCCCCGGAAGCGGACGAAGACGCCGTCGCGGTGTTTGCGAAGAAGAAGAATCTTCGTCTCTTGGTGACGGGTGGTTTGCCCGACCCGACCGCGCCGGGCCTGGCGCTGAAAACCGTCTCCGGCGGCTTTCTGGTGCAGAACCGCGACAATGGCCGCGTGACGGCGGCCGACCTCAAATTCGTCACCAAGAAGAAGCCCACCGAGGCGCAAGTGCGCGACATGATCTTCGCCTTCAAGGTCGCCAAGCACGTGAAATCGAACGCCATCATCTACGTTCGAGACGCGGCCACGGTGGGCATCGGCGCAGGCCAAATGAGCCGCGTCGATTCAGCGCGCGTCGCGCGTCTCAAAGCCGAAGATGTCGCGCACGCCAACGGCTGGCGAGAGCCGAAGACGATCGGGTCGGTCTGCGCTTCGGACGCGTTCTTTCCGTTCCCCGATGGGCTGCTGCAAGCCGTGCAAGCGGGCTCGACCGCCGTGATCCAGCCCGGCGGCTCGATCCGCGACGAGGATGTCATCAAGGCCGCCGACGATGCCGAGATCGCCATGGCGTTCGCCGGCATGAGGCATTTTCGTCACTAGAACCGCCTGGACCGCTGGAGAAAGCGCTTGAGCGGCGCGGCCTTTCCCGAAAAAATGCGCGCGCTGCGGAGCGCTGCATGAAGCTCGACATCCCTTTGAAGAATTTAGGTCCGGTGGATTATGGCCCGCTCAAGCGGGCCGCGCTGGCTCTGCCCGCCGAGGCTTGGCGCGAAGGTCAAGGCCGGCAAACCCATTATGAAGTGCATCGGCAAACCGAGTCCGTGGTGCTGGTCTGGTGCGATGAACAACCGGGCATTCCTACACACCGCGGCGGCGGCTGGTCCTATCTCGCGGACGCCGCGGTTCCACTGATGGAGGACATCCAAAACCGTTTCTATGGGCCGGGCGGACGCGTCTTTCGCGCCATGGTGGCGAAGCTGGCCCCTGAAGGAAAGATCGACCCGCACGTCGATCAGGGAGAATCGTTCGCGACGTCGCACCGCATTCATGTGCCGCTGCAAACAAATCCGGGCGTTCAGTTCAAGATCAACGGGAGGAGCTTCCACCTCGAGGAAGGGAATGCGTACGAAGTCAGCAATCTCGACCCGCACGCGGTCGCCAATCGCGGGCTGCGCGATCGCCTTCACTTCATCTTCGATTACGCCGTCCAATGAACAACAAACTCATTGTCAGCTCGGTCGTTCGCGGCGCTCAGCAGGGCGATAGCCATGGCGGGCTGTATGTCGCCGACCTCCAATCCAACAAGGTTCAGCAGGTGCTGGACTGGAAAAACAAGGATATCAGCTGGGAAGGACGCGGCGGGGACCGCGGACTCAGAGGGATCGCCGTGGGCGGCGATAGGGTCTATGTGGCGGCCAGCGACGAGCTGCTTGTATTCACGCCGAAGTTTGAGCGCCTAGGATCATTCCGCAATCGCTATCTCAAACGCTGCCATGAGATTTTCCTGCACCGTGGGCTCCTGTTTCTGACGTCCACGGGCTTCGACAGCGTTCTTGTATTCGACACCAAGTCCCAGAAATTCATGGCGGGTCTGAATCTCAGGCGCGGACCCTCGGGCTTTCGCGCCATGACCTTCGATCCAAACCTCGAGGGCGGCCCCCATCCAGCCACCACGCTTCACCTCAACAGCGTTTATGTCGACGACGAAGGCGTCTATCTCGCCGGCCGCAACCTCAACGCGCTCGTCCGGGTGCGCGACAACCAAGTTACATCCGTCGCGCGCTTGCCGCTCAATACCCACAACGCGCGCCCGTTCGCCCGCGGTTTGCTGTTCAACGACACGGCGGAGGATCAGGTCTGCTGGGTCGGCGACAACGACGTGGTGGCCTTCGATCTTCCGCGCTTCGAAGTGAAGAAGCTCACACACACCGATTTTGACGACGCTGCCCTCGCGCGCCAAGCATTCGGACGTGGGTTGTGCCTTTTATCCGATTCGATCGTAGCAGGCGGCTCCAGCCCCTCGACCATCTCATTGTACGATCTCGATCGGCGTGAGCGCGTGAAGTCGATCAATCTCACCATGGACGTCCGCAACGCCGTGCATGGGCTGGCTGTCTGGCCGTTCTGAACGCCTATTCGCGCAAACTCGTTGGCGAGGCGACATTCTCGGGCGCCGTCACAGCCAACGCCGCCGCAATGGC
>DASPMA010000266.1:0-2392 GCA_035627335.1 Binatia bacterium | reverse complement strand
AGCGGATGACGCTCCACCGCCGCCATGCCTTCGTCCAACACGAACCAAGCGCGCACGCCGCGCTCCCTCAGCAGCGCCGCCATGCGCGCCGCGCCATTGTCGCCGCCGATTTCCTCGTCGTGTCCAAACGCAATCAGAATGGTGCGCGTTGGCTGACGTCCCTGCGCCGCCAAAAACTCCGCCGCTTCCAGGATCGCCACCAGCGAGCCTTTGTCGTCGATCGCGCCTCGGCCCCACACCGCATCGTCGCGCACAACGCCGCCGAACGGATCCACCCGCCACGCCGCCCGCGTGTCATCCGGTACGGGCACCACATCCTGGTGCGCCAACAGCAAGAGCGGCGGCTGCGCCGGATCGCTGCCGGTCCACGTATAGAGTAGCGACAGCTCGCCGATAACCTCGCGCCGCGCTGTGCTGTGAAACGCCGGATAGCGCTGCTGCATCCATGCGTGGAATTGCTCGAACTGGGCGCGATCATCTGTTTCCTGCACGAGCGAGACGGTGCGAAAGCGTATCGCTTCGCCGAGCCGTACTGCGGCGGCGCTGGTGTCGATCGCGTACGCGCCGGTGTCCGGTATCGCGGCGTCAGCCGGGGGCGGCGGCGCCGTGAACGACATGGTTCGAAAGCCAACGAACCCGGCTGACGCCAGAATAAGCACCGCGACCGCGGCGGCGATAAGACGAACCATTCCCCTTGCGCTCCCCCGCTCGGGCGCATTCTCCCGCAACCGGCCGCAATTGGAGGCGCTTAATCCCGCCCCGTCAATAACGGTTCACGGTCGCGGAACGCCGCAACGGACCAACGGTTGTTCCCCGCAAGGGAGTCAAATCCATGGCCCGTGACCCGTATCTCGAGGAAATGCTCTCACAAGAACCGCCGGAGGATGACCTCGGCGTTAAGGAGTATCTCAACGCGTTCAAGGAAGCGCTGACCGCTGGCGACGGCGCCGCCATCGCCGAGATGTGGGAGACGCCGGCTTTCGTCCTCGGACAGGATATGGCGCGCGTCGTCAACGCGCCCGAGGAAGTGGCGGAATTCTTCGGCGGCGCGCGCGCGCAATATGCCGAAATCGGCATCACGGACACGCGCGCCGAGATCGTGCGCCTAGATGAAATCACGGACCACATGGTCATGGTCCGGGTGCGCTGGCCTTATCTTGACCAACAAGGCCGTGAGATGGGCGCGGAAACTTCCACCTACACGCTGGTGCGCCAAGGCTCCGGCGACTGGAAATTGCGCGTTGCTGTCATGCACGGAAAGGAGGCCGTGAACTGAGATGGAACCGCGGCGCCCGCGAGCGCAGGTTCCGAGTGCACGATTGCATACCTGATTACAGGAACGCGCATCCTCCACTGGGGTTTAACCGCCGCGCTCAGCAGAGGAGCCCTACCCATGCGCACATTGATCGTTCTCGCGGCCGTGGCCGCCCTGGCCGCGTGTCAGCAAGAGGCAAAAGTCGAAGACGCTCCGGACGTCGCGACAACCGAACCGGCGCCGGTTGCCCCCGCGCCGACCACTATCACCCTCACCGAAGCCGACGCGCGCAGCCAAATCGAGGCGCAAGGCTACACCAACGTCACCGGCCTCATGCAGAACCCGGACGGCAGCTGGACCGCCACCGGCACGCGCGAAGGCACGACGACGCAACTCTCCGTCGGCCAGAACGGCGTTACCGTGGTGACCACCCCGGCGCCCACGCCGTAATTTCGCGGCGCATCGCATTGGAGCGCTCCGTCTCGCAAGAGGCGGAGCGCTTCTCGTTTGAAGATTCTCCCGGACCGCCGGCGCCCTCGCCGGCATAGCGGTTCGTGCGCGCTCAGTCGCAGCGACGTTCGCAGAGAAAATGCCGGCGGTACGGGTTACGCCCAAGCCCCACCCCGCCACGCCGGCAGCGGCTTTTTCCCGAGCGCCACATCCACCGCCGCGTGCGCAAGCAGACGCGTCGAATCCAACGTCGGCAATGGCGAGTTCTCAGGCGTCACGATCAGCGGAATCTCCGTGCAGGACAGCGCGACCGCATCGCACCCCTTGTCCTTCAACTCGTCGATCACCCGTAAGAACTCGGCCCGCGCCGTCTCGGTGATTTCACCCATGCAGAGCTCATCAAAGATGAGCCCGTTCAGCACGTCCTGATCGGCCGCGCTCGGCACGCGCATCTCCAACCCATGGCGCGCTAACGCCGCGGGATAAGCTGGCCCCTGCATCGTGTACCGCGTGCCCAGCAGCGCGATGCGCCTGCGCCCAGTAGCCTTCGCCCGCTCGGCCACCACCTCACAAATGTGCAGCCCCGGCAGCTGATACGGCTCGCCCGCCGCGTCAAGCGCGATGTGCGCCGTGTTGTCCGGACACACAAAGAAGTCGCACCCCGCGTCCGCCAGCCGCTGCGCCGTG
>DASPMA010000265.1:0-3687 GCA_035627335.1 Binatia bacterium | reverse complement strand
GCGCAGCCCCAAGCCGTAGCCGAAGCTGCTTCGACTGGCGCGGGGCAAACCGCATTTGGCGGCCTTGCGGGTTGGTTCCCGTGGGTGGCGCTCGGCGTGTTAGGGCTGGCGATCGTGGGCTTCGTGATGATGCGACGGCGGCGGGACGGCGCTGAACCAGCTTAAGCCGTAAACACAATGCCATCGCGCACGATGACGGCGACGCGCTCCAAGCCCTCGCCGTTGCACGGCCCGCCTGCGCACGCGCCGTCAATGAGCGAATAGCTCGCGCCATGCGCGGCGCAGACCAGGTAACGTGCTTCCTGCACCACGATGCGGCCATCCGCGCGCTGCAGCGGATAGTTCGCGTGTGCGCAGCGATTGCGAAAACATGACACGCCGCCGCTGTAGTGGGTCAGGATCAGCGAGACGCGCGCATCGCCTTCGCCCGCATAGACTACGATGGCACCCGCGTCTGGAACATCCTCGCGCCGCGCTAACGCGACCCCGCGCGGAACACGCAGCGGGGTCACGCCTTCTCCGCGCGGAATGGGCGCGACAGCAGCGCGAAGATGGCTTCGTCGATGCTGGTGCGCTCGGCGATAATGTCGTCGACCGCGCTGCAGATCGGCATTTCGACGCCGTACTTCTTTGCAAGCGCGACCACGGCAGGGGCGCTTTCCGCGCCTTCCGCTACCGAGCGGCGCTCCGCCAACACCTCTTTCAGCGCGCGCCCCTCGCCGAGCGCGGCCCCGAGGGAGGTGTTCCGCGAGGTCATCGAACAGCAAGTCAGCACGAGATCACCCAGCCCACAGAGACCGGACAGCGTCTCAGTTTTCGCGCCCATGGCCAAGCCGAGCCGCGTCAGCTCCGCAAAGCCGCGCGTGATCAATGCGGCGCGTGCGCCATCGCCAAGCTTGCGCCCCTCCGCGACACCGCAGGCAACGGCGATCACATTCTTGACCGCGCCGCCGATCTCGGCGCCGATAAGGTCGTCCGCGACGTAGGGACGGAAGGTGGGCAGCCCGACGGTGGCGACGATACGCTGTGCCAAGTCAGCATTCGGGCTTGCGACAGTGGTTGCCGTCGGCAATCCGCGGGCGACGTCCTTGGCGAAGCCCGGGCCGGAGAGTACCGCGGGGGCGGCCCCGGGAATCTCGTCGGCCAGCACGTCTGTCATCAATGCCAACGAGCCGCGCTCCACGCCCTTGGCGCATAGGACAATTGCCTGACCATCTTTCACATGAGGCTTCAGGGCCTTCAGGACGCTGCGCATGTGCTGAGCAGGCGGGACCGCCAGGATTAGTTCAGCCTCCGCCGCGTCCTCCAGATCGTCAGTCGCCCGGATCACCGCGTTCAGCCGGACCCCGGGCAGGAAGAGGGGGTTCTCCTGAGCGGTGTTTATCCCCTCCACTACTTCGGGCTCCCGCGCCCAGATCGTCACTGACCGCTTGGCGGCGGCGCTCACTTGCGCCAAGGCGGTACCCCAGGCGCCCGCCCCCAGAATCGCCACCGTCTCATATGGCCGGGTCACAGCTCTGAATCCTTCATTGATCGTTCAGTCAAAACCCGGTAGCCTGTAGGGATGGACGATAAAGCCAACACCCGCGACCGCATCCTCCAGGCCGCGATGGCCCGCATCAAGCACTACGGCTACGCCAAGACCACCATGGCCGAGATCGCCGCCGATTGCGACATGTCGCCGGGCAACATCTATCGCTTCTTCGAGGCCAAGATCGATATCGCTGAAGCGATGGCGCGCAAGCACTACGCCGAGATGCAGGCTGATCTCGCCGCCATTGGCCGCAAGAAGGACTGGCCGGTCGATAAGCGGATCAAGGAGATGTTCGCCAAGCGTATGCGTTCGAACTTTGAAATGTTCGAGCAAAGCGCGAAAATACTGGAAGTCGCGGAGGTGCTCGCACGTGATCGGCCGCTCTTCATGAATGAGCTGATTGCCCAGGAGCGCGTTGGAATCACGGCGCTGATCAATGAAGGCGTCGAGAGCGGACTGTTCGAAACAGCCGATCCGGAGTTCGCCGCCGAGATGCTGCAGGCGTCCACCATCAAGTTCTCCCTGCCGCAGCTTTTCTCACAGCTCACTCTGCCAAAGCTGGAACGCGAGTTCGAAGGCGTGATGAGCCTGTTGATGAACGGTCTGTATGCGCGGAAGAGCCAGCCGGCGTCGGCGACGAAGAAAGCCTCTCCTGTAGCCGCGACTACATAAAAACACCGCGACAGTGAACGAAAACGATTTTATTCATTGATCATTGTGCAGCCGTGCGGTAGATAAGCTCCAGATCAAGCCGCTGGAGCCCGCCATGACCACCACCCGTCCTTCTTCTCTACTGATGACCACTTTCGTTCTCGCGGCGGCCATCGTCGTGTCCGCTGCCGTATCCCCCATCCTTCAGATCGCCGCGTCTGTGGTTGCCTGAAGCCCACCGGAGGCGCGACTCCCAGCGCGCCACCGGGCGTTCTGCAGGCGCGAAGCTCCCTGGCTTCGCGCCTGCTCTTTATCTGCATTGGCGGGACGCAATTAACGTTTGGTCGCCAATTTTGCATAGCTGCGCTGGAATTTCCTGCCTTCAAACGGCGACCAAAAGGGTCCATTTCCTCGCCGTCGATGTTAGCACCTGCAACATCGAACCTGTGAGGAGAGTTTCGAATGTCAGCTCAAGACCTGCCTGCCACCGCCCGGGCTTTGTCCGTGGTGGTCGCGATTGCGCTGGTCGCGACCGCGCTGGCGCCTGTGATTTTCACGGCCGCGCGGATCGTGGCCTAAGCCTTTGCACCCTTGCGCCCCGGCTGATGGCTGGGGCGCAGGCGGGCGGCCTCCTCGTCCAGCGGCCAGCGGGGACGGGCCGGAAATGACAGATCGTCACTGAATCCCCGCCGCAATCTTTCAGCGCCAGCCAGGGCGATCATCGCCGCGTTGTCGGTGCACCATTTCAGCGGCGGGGCGATGAAGTCGTAGCCCCGCTCCTGCGCCAAAGCCTCAAGCCGCCCCCGGATGGCTTGATTGGCCGCCACACCGCCGGCCGCCACCAACCGGCCTTTTGCGCCCCAGATCGGATCGAACTCACGCATCGCGTTGCGCGTGCGGTCTTCGACGATGTCGAGCACGGCCGCGTGAAAGCTTGCGCAAAGATCGGCCTTGTCTTGCTCCGACAGCGCGCCAAGCCGTTCAACTTCGCGCACGCAAGCAGTCTTCAATCCAGCGAACGAGAAATCGCAGCCATCGCGGCCGAGCATCGGGCGAGGCAGCGAAAATCGCTTGGAATCACCGTTTTTCGCTATGCGCTCGACGAGCGGCCCGCCGGGAAAACCGAGGTCGAGGAGCTTGGCAAGCTTGTCGAACGCTTCGCCAAGCGCATCATCGATTGTCGAACCGAAGCGGCGATACACGCCGACATCGAGCACCGCGATGAACTGGCAGTGCCCGCCGGACACCAAAAGCAGGAGATACGGAAACGTCGCGCCGCCTTCAGCCAGCCGCGGGCTGAGCGCGTGGCCTTCAAGGTGATTGACGGCGATCATCGGCTTGTCATGCGCCAGCGCAATGGCCTTTCCCGCCAGCAATCCCACCATCACGCCGCCGATCAGGCCGGGTCCGGCGGTTGCCGCGACACCCTCGAGATCTGAGAACTGAAGCCCCGCCTCGCGCATCGCGGCGGCGATCGTTCCGTCCAGGCCTTCGACGTGGGC
>DASPMA010000264.1:0-2108 GCA_035627335.1 Binatia bacterium | reverse complement strand
GCTTCCCGGCGTTCGCGCCTGAAGGGGTCATCGTCGTCCAAGCGCCCACGCCGCAAGAGCGCGTGTTCGCGGCGGCGGAGACCGTTCAGGAACGTCCAACGACGGAGCGCGCAAGGTCCCCGCGCCGCGCCGAGAATGCGGAGAGCAGTGCGCGACTGGAGGTGCTTCGTCCCATGCCTCCATCGGCAACAGATGCGCGTCGAGCGAACGCGAGGTTGGAAGAAGCTGGCCCGGAAACGAGCGCGGATGAATCGGCGCGAAACGAAGCGCCGCCGGTTCGTGATCCGGAATACGCGGAAAACGAGGCTTCCGAGGCGGAGTCTGACAACCGATCTTGGTACGGGAGCGCAGAATACCGGCGAGAGGTGGCGGAACGCCGGCGGGCCGAGCGCGAAGCGCGGCGCCGGCGCAATGAGGGCTGGTAGCGGAACTGGCGCGCGCCGCTTCTGGTTGGCGTTGCATGTCACGCAAACCAAGCATTCCGATGGATACCCAAACCGGACGCGATCAGGTCCCCGCGGCGTCGGACAGGCTGCATGGCGCCGATCGTGGCAATCTCGGGGAAGAAGGTTGGGCCGAGGTCCCGGAAGACTTGGTCGGCCATCCGGACGACACCAATGTGCCGCCGGAGTTCTACGAGCCGGCGTCTGCAACCGATCCGCCGGATCAACCGCTCTAGCCGCCGTCCGGCGTTTTCTGTGGCGCGGCCGAATTTCGCCTCCCTTCGATGCCGCGCCGTTCGTTCGCGCGGGCTTGCGCGACCTCTTGGGGTGTCGGCGGCGCGCCGCCGGCTTCGGCGTCGGTTTCCATCGGAGCGGCGGCGGGGTCGAAGCCGGGCGTCTTATCCCCGGTCTTGCCGCTGTTGATATCGCCGCGAAGCTGCGCGGCTGTGGGTTTTTTCTTCGACATAAGGAGCCAACAAACAGCTGCATTCGCGCGTTCCGGGCGAGTGGCTTATGGCGGATTCCCGCCCTACATCCTGGCTTTGGACGTTTCGGCGCCGCAAAAGCGCCGCGGCAAAAGCGGAAAGCGTTACCGATGCTTAAGCGCTGTCCACGGACGGTCAGTGCAGAGGTTGGGCGAATCGTGAGAATCGACGCCCTTGGAGCGGGTGATGAGCCAGTATAGCGCCCCTGCGGTGCGCGACCTCAGGCCACGGATCGTTGTGTTCGGCGTCGGCGGCGCCGGCGGCAACGCTGTGAACAACATGATCGATGCCGGTCTGCAAGGCGTCGACTTCGTCGTCGCCAACACGGATGCGCAGGCGCTAACGCGCGCCAAGACGCCGAACCGGCTCCAGCTCGGCCATTCCATCACTGAAGGCTTGGGCGCAGGCGCGCGTCCGGAAGTGGGGCAGGCGGCGGCGCAAGAGAGCCAGCCGGAAATCATCGAAATGCTGGAAGGCGCGCACATGGTGTTCGTCGCCGCCGGCATGGGCGGCGGCACCGGCACGGGTGCCGCGCCCGTGATCGCGCGCACGGCGCGTGAGCGCGGCATTCTCACGATCGCGGTGGTGACCAAGCCGTTCCACTTCGAGGGCCAGCGGCGCATGCAGCTTGCCGAGACGGGCGTGCAGGAATTGCGCAAGCACGTCGACACGCTGATCGTCATCCCGAACCAGAATCTTTTCCGCGTCGCCAACGAACGCACGACGTTCGCCGAAGCGTTCCAGCTGGCGGACCAGGTGCTGTACTCCGGCGTGCGCGGCGTCACCGATCTGATGGTGATGCCGGGCCTGATCAATCTCGACTTCGCCGACGTCCGCACCGTGATGGCGGAGATGGGCACGGCGATGATGGGCACCGGCGAAGCGGCCGGACCGAACCGTGCGTTGGAGGCGGCGCATGGCGCCATGGCTAATCCGCTCCTGGACATCGTCTCGATGCGCGGCGCCAAGGGCGTGCTGATCAACATCACCGGCGGCTTCGACATGACGCTGTACGAAGTTGACCAGGCCGCCAACGAGATCCGCGCCGAAGTGGATCCGAACGCCAACATCATCCTGGGCTCGACGTTCGACGAGAGCCTCGAAGGGCGCATGCGCGTCTCTGTTGTGGCGACGGGCATCGACGATGAAGCCATCGTCACGCAGCAAACCGTGGTCGAAC
>DASPMA010000263.1:0-2795 GCA_035627335.1 Binatia bacterium | reverse complement strand
ATGTTCGCCGTGATCGCTGTGTGACCGTCGTGTCGCCGTGGTGAAGAAAACCACAGCGGGACAGCGACGGCACAGCGATCACAACGTACCGGCCATCGGCCTTCGAAGATGCCGGCGAGGGCGCCGGCGGTCCGGTCTCAGACCTGCCAGCGCAGCGACATGCAAGACAGCCCCGCATCGATCTTCGCAATCTCGCGCGTCGCCAGCGTGATCACACGGAAGCCCAGCGTATCGAGCATCTCCGCGGTGCGCGGATAACCAGCGCTAAGCAGCACGCGGTCATTGATCCTCAGCGCGTTGGCCGCGCCTTCCTCGCCCTCCGGCGTCAGCACGACGCGAAAACCGTCGAACACGCCGGACGCCGCGAGCCTCGCCGTGCAGAGGAGCGTCTCCTCATCCAGCAGCGAACAATCCGACTTGAAGTGCAGCACGCCGCGCGGCGTCTCGACCGCCAACCCGTTCAAGCCAATCGCATCCAGCAGTCCGGCGAGTTCACGCGCGCCTTCCGCATTCGTTCGCGCGGAGCAGCCGATGAAAACGCCGCGCGCGGTCGTCAGCACATCGCCGCCTTCCGCCGTGCCGTTCTCAAGCGCCAGCACGCGCTGGAATCGCCGCGCCAGCACCGGCGCCATCTCCGCCGCCTCTCCCGCTCGCGACGCGGCGCCGGGCCGCAACAAGATCGCGTCCGCGCCGAAAACCAGCGCCGTATCCTCGACAAACACGGAATCGGGAAAATCCTCGCTCGCCGGCAGCACTTCCACCGCAAGGCCCGCGGCCTCCAGCGCGGCAACATAGGCAGCGTGCTCGCGCAACACGCCCTCGTAACTCGGCGCGCCGCTATCGACCGCGCGCAGGCCCCGCACCACGGACCGCGCCGGCGTGCGCACCAGGGCATTATTGAAATCTGTCACTGCCATCGCACTAACCCAGCGCCTCCGGCGCCAGTGCGTCAACGCCGATCTTGATCTCCGCCAAGCGCGACGGCGCCCGCGCCAGCACCGTGCGCGCATAATAGCGCATGTGCGCGCCCCGCTCTGCACCGGCGTCGCTGTCGGCGCCTTTGATCAGCAGCATGCCGCCTGCAACATCGCCCGCGAGCTGCAGATACGGGTATGCCCCCGCCAGCGCATCCTCGCGCGATGCGGAGAGCATGTAGTCTGTCGCCTCCTCCAGCGCGTCGATCGCCGCGGAAAGCCTCGGATGTGTCGTTCCCGCGATCTCGCGCGCCTCCGCGATCAGCTCGCGCATCGCCTCGCCGCGGTCGCCGAGCAGCTTGCGCCCATAAAGATCGATCGCCTGAATGCCGTTGGTGCCTTCGTAGATCGGCGCGATGCGCGCATCGCGATAGAATTGCGCCGCCCCGCCTTCCTCCACGAACCCCATGCCGCCATGCACCTGCACGCCGAGGCTTGCACACTCGACGCCGAGGTCGGTGCACCACGCCTTGGCGATCGGCGTCAGCACATCCTCGCGCGCCCGATCACCCGCATCAGCCGCGACCGCGCACGCATAGCAGATGGCCCGCCCCGCCTGGATCTTCGCCCGCATCGTCATCAGCATGCGCCGCACGTCGGGATGCTCGATGATCAGCTTGCCGCCCTGTTTACGCTCGCGGGCATAGGCCAGCGCCTTCTGGTACGCAGCCTCGGCGACGCCGACGCCTTCCATCCCCACATTGAGCCGCGCGGCGTTCATCATCGTGAACATTGCGGCCAGCCCCTTGTTCTCTTCCCCTATCAGCCAGCCCGTCGCCCCTTCATAGGCAAGGGTGCAGGTCGGTGAAGCATGGATGCCCATCTTCTCTTCCACACCAATGCACCGAACCGCATTGCGCGAGCCGTCCGCGTCGCGAAACTTGGGCACGATGAACATCGAAATGCCCTTCGAGCCCGCCGGCGCGCCCTCGATGCGGGCCAGCACCAGGTGAATGATGTTCGGCGCAAGATCGTGTTCGCCCCAAGTGATGAAAATCTTCTGCCCCGTGATCGCGTAGGAGCCGTCCGCGCGCGGCGCGGCCTTCGTCGTCAGCGCGCCGAGATCGGAGCCGGCCTGCGGCTCGGTCAGATTCATCGTTCCGGTCCACTCGCCCGAGACCAGCTTCTCCAGATACAGCGCCTTCTGATCCGGCGCGCCGTGCTGATCGATGGCTTCGATCGCCCCCAGCGTCAGCATGGGCAGCAGCGCGAAGCTCATGTTCGCGCCGTGCATCGCTTCCATCACCGCCAGCGCCACCGCGCGCGGCAGACCCTGCCCGCCATACGCCGGATCGGCCGCTAGCCCCTGCCAGCCGCCTTGCTTGAACGCTTCGTAAGCTTCGCGGAAACCCGGCGCGGCGCGCACGACATCGCCTTCAAGCGTCACGCCGGCGCGATCGCCTGCGCGATTCAGCGGCGCCAGCGTTTGGGACGCCAGTTCGCTGGCGCCCTCCAGAATGGCGCCGAGCAAGTCGGCGTCCAAATCGGGAAAACGCTCACGCACGCGCCATAAATCGGCGCAAGCTTCGAGCGCAAAGCGCATGTCAGCGACAGGTGCGGAATAGGTCATCTGCTCTCCCTCCCGCACCATAGCCGTCTCACGAATGCGCGACAGCCCGTCTCGTGGCGCTGCGCCGGACGCGGGCGCATGCTATCTCATCGTCGGGGGATGACGCGGAGGACTTCATGCGCGCATCGATCGTCGCCTTCAGCCTCTTGGCCGCGGCCTGCACCACGGCTCAGGGCGCCGCCGACCAGCCCCCGCCCTTCACCAGCGCCGCCCCTGTCGCCGCCGAATTGCCGGCGTATCCCATGTCCGTC
>DASPMA010000262.1:0-4413 GCA_035627335.1 Binatia bacterium | reverse complement strand
CGGCCGTGTCGTCACCGTGGCGTTCATCGATGCATACACGCAGATGATCAGCCAACTCGGGGTTCTTGACACTGGAACGACAGCGGCCGCGTCAGCACCGCAGCAGAGCTACCGCACGACCCGGGCGTCGCAGCTGCGCTCGCGTGCGGGCGGAGGCCAAGTTCTGCGCAATCTACCCGCCGGGGCGATCGTTTATCCGTCTGGCGAGCGTGATGGCGTATGGTGGGCGGTAGAGGACGAGAATCAGAACCAAGGCTGGATCAGCAACGACGATCTGGAGCCGGTGCGCTAGGTTCCATTTCCGCACAAGATCAAATGCCGGGCCGCGCGCCAGACGGTGCGCGGCCTTTCATTTTCCGCCTCGGCGGAACGCCGTTTTCGTCCTCGCGTTGGCAACAACAAGCGGAGATCCAACGAATGCTTCAAAACGGACCTGCCTGGTTCCTTCTCGCCGATGGCCGGCGTGCGCGAGTCCTCGTCGAAGAACGCCGCGGCGCGACACTGCAAGACGACTGGGAAATGGAGATCGGCGATGACGATCTCTACGACCCGCAGGATCGGCCTCCCCGCGGCTTCGGCAGCGTCGGCAATGCGCGCCACGCGATGGACAAGGGCCGCAACCTGCATGAGCAGGAAGAAGGCAATTTCCTGAAGCGCGTGGCCGAGCGCATCGCCGAAGCGGACAAGCGCAAGCGATTCGAGCATCTGGTGATCGCCGCACCCCCGCGTGCGTTGGGCGCGCTTAGAGACATGCTGCCCGCCGGCGCCCGCGCGCGCATACGCGCCGAAACACCGAAGGATCTCATTGACGAAGACGACGCGAGTTTGCGCGACCGTCTTCGCGATCTGCTGCGCAAGGCGAATTAGTCGCGCCGCACGCCGACGCCACGGCCGTAGACCATTTCGCCACCACACCATGCTCCGCCAATCATCAACACGAGCGCGCCAGCGCCGGCCGCGATCGCCCACCAAAGCGGCGGCGACAATGGGGAATAGTCCGGCGCGAACCGGCCCAGCGCGCCGATCGTCGAGAGAACCCAAGCCCCGCCCATAAGAGCGGCGTGCGCCATGGCGATCTTCGGCGCCGCCGCGTGTCCGCTCTCGAAGTCGAGCGAACCTGCGGTGGCGGCTAGCGCGCCGAGCACCACGCCAGCGGCCGCCAGGAAGGCGCTGACGATCCAGAATTCTTCCCGGTTCAAGGCGAGCGCCAGCGCGTCGCAGACTGGCGTCAACGCCCAGCACGCTATCGGCGCGTGCACCAGCATCGGGTGAACGGGATGCATCAGATCAAGTTGAACACTTCAGCCGCCAGCGTGCCGACGCCGGCGACGGCCACCAACGCGTGGATCGCGGCCAGCGCCTTCGGCGGAACCTTGCCCCGCATATGAAAGCTGGCGGCGAAGAACCCACCGAGCGCGGCCACGACCAGAAGGATGGCCGCGATGGTGACCGGCTGAGTCGCGGGCGCCCCCGTGAAGAACGCCGCGTAGAGCAGAAGCAGAAGTCCGGCGGCTGCAAATATGCCGTGAAACACCGCAGGGCCCGCGGGCGGCATCGCGCCGCCAAAAACACGTGCAGCCAAGTAGAGCCCGATCACGGCGGCCAAGGCGAACAGGATGATCGAATAGAGCAGCATGGGACCTCCCTCTGGTTTTGCGGAGCCTGCTGCCGGGCGGACACTTTGTAAAGTTTTTTCTGTCGAAAGTTATTTAGCCGGGTGGCGAACCGGGCTAGGATTGGCCCATGCTCGACGTGATCGGCCAGCGCCAGCAGGCCCTGCTCAGCCTGCTGCTGGAGCGGAAGGACGGCCTCACCATCGATCAGATGGCCGCCAGCCTTGGGATCACGCGCACCGCCGTCCGCGAACACATCGGCGCACTGGAGCGCGATCGGCTGGTCGAGCCTGGCGCGTTCGCGCTCTCAACCGGCGGTCGGCCGGGCCGGCGCTACACGCTGACAGCGCGGGGCGTCGCCATGTTTCCCAAGCAGTACGACCTGCTGGCGCGCATGCTGCTGCAGGCGCTGACGCAGCGTCTCGGATCAGCCGAAACCGAACGTGAGTTGCGCACGCTGGGCGCCAAGCTGGCGGCGCAGATGAAGCACAAGGTGACCGGCGCCACGCTCGCCGAACGCGCGCGCAGCATAGCGGCGCTCATGCGCGAGTTGGGCTATGCGTCTTCGGCGCCGAACGCCGAGACAGCAACGATCGAAGCGCTCAACTGCATCTACCACGAACTCGCCCGCGCCGATCAGAACGTGTGCGCACTTGACGTGACGTTGATCGGAACGCTTGCCGACGCGGAGGTCGAGCATCGCGCCTGCATGGCGCGCGGCGATAATGCGTGCGTGTTTTGTTTGAAGAAAGAGACGGGTAGCGAATAGAGGACGGAGCGAACCCCTACCCGCTACTCGCCATTCGCTATTCGCGCGTCAAGCAGCCGCTTCGCGCTGTTCCACCGGATCGTGCTCCGCCACAAAGTGGCCGGGGGCGACCTCGATCCATTGCGGACGGTATTGCGTCGCTTCGGGATCATCGACCATGCGCGACTTCAAGAAGCGCAGCGATGCACGGGTATCGAGCGGACTCGGCAAATCGCCCACCAGGCGCACCCGCGGCTTGTTGCGGGCGATCTCAGGATCGGGCGTAGGCGACGCGGCCAGCAACGCTCTCGTGTAGGGATGGCGCGGATCGGTGAGAATAGTCTCGGCCGGCCCGTATTCCACGGCGCGGCCCAGATAGAGCACCAGCACATTATGGCTGATCTCGCGTACGACGGCGAGGTCGTGGCTGATGAACAGCATGCTCGTGTTGAACTCGCGCTGCAGATCGATCAGCAGCTTCATGATCTGCGCCTGGATCGACACATCGAGCGCCGACACCGCTTCGTCGCACACGACCAGCTTGGGCTTGAGGATCATCGCTCGTGCGACGCCGACGCGCTGGTTCTGGCCGCCAGATAGCTCATGCGGGTAGCGG
The DNA here is from genome assembly GCA_035627335.1 of Binatia bacterium. GTDB lineage: Bacteria > Pseudomonadota > Alphaproteobacteria > Caulobacterales > Aquidulcibacteraceae > Vitreimonas. The sequence continues at coordinate 1,436 of DASPMA010000262.1, read as the reverse complement.
TTGATCAGCTCCGGATCGAGCCCGACCTGCGCCATCATGGCCTTCACACGCTCCTCGCGCTGGTCGCGGGTGAGAAGCGGCTCGAACGCAAGCAGCGGCTCGGCGATCGAAGCGCCCAAAGTCATGCGCGGATCGAGGCTCGCCAGCGGATCCTGGAACACGATCTGCAGATCGTGTCGCGCTTTGCGGATCGCTTCCTTCTCGCTCGGCACCAGATTGCGTCCAAGGAACGTCACGCTGCCGGCGTTGCGCGGCAAGAGCTGCACGACAGCGCGCGCGAGCGTGGACTTGCCGCACCCCGACTCCCCGACGATGCCCAAGGTCTCGCCCGCGCGGAGTTTAAAACTGACTCCATCGACCGCGCGCAACTGCTTGGTTTTGCCGAAGACGCTGCCGTCCTTGACCTTCACCGGAAACTGCACGCGCACATCGTCGACATTGAGGATCGGCGCGCCCGGGTCAGGCGGCGTCAATTGGTGTGCCCGCGCGCCATCGATTCGCGGCACCGCGCTCAGCAGCATCCGTGTGTAGTCGGCTTTGGGCTGGGAATAGATTTCATCGACGGTCCCCATCTCGACCACTTCCCCGCGGCGCATCACGGCAACGCGCTGCGCCATGCGAGCGATCACGCCCATGTCGTGAGTAATTAGCGCAACAGCGGCGTCCGTGTCCTTGCGCAGATCTTCGATCAGATCGAGCACTTGGGCCTGCACCGTTGCATCGAGCGCGGTGGTCGGCTCGTCTGCAATCAACAGTTCAGGCTCCGCCATCATCGCCATGGCGATCATCACGCGCTGGCGCATGCCGCCGGAGAGTTCGTGCGGATATTGCGAAAGGCGTCGCGCGGCTTCGGGAATGCGCACGCGCTCGAGCCACTCGATCGCACGCTGGCGCGCCACGTCGCCTTTCACGCCGAAGTGGTGCGCGAGGACTTCGCCCATTTGCGCCGCGACGGTCATGTGCGGCGTCAGCGCGGTGAGCGGGTCCTGGAAGACGAACGCGACGTGGCGGCCGCGGAAAGCGTCCAGCTCTTTGCGGCGCATACCGAGCACTTCGCGGCCCTGGAATTTCACTGAGCCCTTGACGCTGGCGTTTTCAGACGAAAGGCCGAACGCCGCGAGAAAAGTCTGGCTCTTGCCCGAGCCGCTTTCCCCTACGATGCCCAGGCACTCGCCTTTATCGATGGTCAGCGACACGCCCTTGACCGCTTCTACCTCGCCGTCCGGCGTATCGAAGGTGACGGCGAGATTGGATATTTCGAGAACGGGTTCAGTCATGGCGGCGGAGACTAGCCAGGGAAGGTGTAATGTCCATTGCCGGGCGCCGTGCTGTTTCGGCTATAGGACGAGTACGCGACGGAGCGCCTCATGGCCCAGATGAACTACCTCACCCAATGCACTTTCGATTTCGGCGCTCTGGCGCAATTACCGAAGGTG
>DASPMA010000261.1:0-6214 GCA_035627335.1 Binatia bacterium | reverse complement strand
ACCACCATGCAGCCCGATGGGTCGTCGATCTGCAGCCCCGCGCCGAGCGCGGCTGCCACCGGTTCTTCAATCAGCTTCACGCGGCGGGCGCCGGAGGCTTGGGCGCTTTCCAGGATGGTGCGGCGCTCGACCGGGGTTGCGCCTGTGGGAACGCAGATGACGATTTGGGGTGAGATCAGCGCCGGTCGCGGCAGCACCTTGCGGATGAACTGCTTGATCATCTCCTCCGCAACGTCGAAATCGGCGATGACGCCGTCGCGCAGCGGTCGGATGACCTCCATGTTACGGTGGGTCTTGCCGAGCATGGTCTTGGCTTCGGTGCCAACCGCATAGACGACCTTACGGCCGCCTTCGTTCACGTACGCAACGACGGAGGGCTCGTCGAGAACGATGCCCCGTCCCTTCACATGGATCAGCGTGTTCGCGGTCCCGAGATCGATCGCCAAATCCGGCGCTACGAGACCGAACATATTGCCGAGCATTCTTAGAAAACCTCGCCGCTGAGCACCGGCCGAATCAGCCCTGTCTGCGGGCTTAACGCGGCAAGCTTAACAATCCTGAGACGGCGCCGGTCCTTGGACCGAATAGAGGCGATGGGGCGTGCGCGCACAGGAGCCCGCGGCCCTGCACATTTCCGCCGACCGACCGCCCCCGTCGCCGACGGAATGGACTTGCCGTGATGTTACAAGGGATGCAAGGGGCGGGCCGCTTTTGCCGCATCAGCGCCGCATTGACCGCGAAGACACACAACAGAAGTCGGTGGGCGGCGCGCTTGCGGGAGCGACGCCGGCGCCCGATTATTTCACGGGGACGACGTCGGTCCGGGGCGGGGAATTCAGCTTGATCGCTAAGGCGTTAAGGTTCCTTGCGGCGGCGGTGCTCATAGCGCTGGCCAGTTCGGCGGCGGCGCAGGACAGCGTCCAGGGCGCCGAGCGCGGCATCGTCCGCGTTGTCGTGATCCTGGAAAGCCCAGAAGGGCGAATGCTTTACGGCTCCGGCTCAGGCTTCGTAGTCGCCCCGAACCTGGTGGTCACAAACGCACATGTGGTGGCGCCGGCGCGTCAGCGGCCGGAATACGGCGTTGCGATCGTGCCGCCCCAAGGCGACGGCCTCCTGCCGGCGCGAATTATCCGCTATTCGCCGCTCGCCGAGTTGGCTCTTCTTGAATTCCGCGGCGGGCCCGACCTTGAGCCGCTGACAATATCCACAGTTGAGCCGCAAACCGGCGATGGCGTCGTGGCGCTGGGCTTCCCGGATGTGGACTACCAGGGCGCGACCGGCGCGGAACTGCTGCGCCCATCGATGGCGTCCCGAGATCCCGGCGAAATTGCTTCGCTGCGCGACAGAGCCCCCACCGGCGATCCGATACCGACCATCAATCACACGGCGATCATTTCGTCGGGCTCCTCCGGCGGGCCTCTGCTCGATCAATGCGGACGCGTGATCGGAGTGAATTCCTGGCACGTCAGCGGCGCGGCTACACGTGAGACGCGGGGCGTCTCCACGCGCGCGGCGCAGTTGCTGCAATTCTTGGATGAAGCCGGCATCTCGCCAACGCTGACAGACGACCGCTGCCTAACCGGCGCGGAGCGCGAACGCGCGGAACGCGACGCGACGATCAGCGCGCAGCAGGAGCAGATCGAGGCGCTGGCGGAAAAGCTTGAGACGGCCGACCGGCTGACCCGCATCGCCGTCGTGATTTTGATCGGAGGCACGCTCGCGCTGTTTGTGGCCGTGTGCGTGTTGGGCGCGGTGGTGCTGTCGCGGCGCAAGAATGGCGTACATCATGATGTTCACGCACCGCATCCGCAGACTTCGCACCCCGAGCCGTTCGATCAACCCCGGCGCGGCCGTATGGGCGTTGTCGCCGTGGTCGGCGGGGCGGCGATTGCGGCCATCCTGATTGTCGCCGCCGGCATTGCCCTGCTGCGTGCGCAGAGCGGTCAGCAAAAGGCGGCGGCGCCGCCGGCGAATTTCACCGGATCGATTTCATGCACGCTTGACCGCGACGCCAGTATCGGCGCGGAAGGCGTCTCGGACGCGAGCTTCACAGCGTCGGGTAATTTGTGCGTGAACGAGCGCACGCTCTACGCGCCGATCGATGGCGGCGGCTATCGGCGCGTGATCGTGCTCGGCGAAGCCCGCGTGATGGACGTTTGGACGATCGATCCGTCGAGCGGCGAATTCCGCCGCGAACGCTATCCGCTGGACGATGAGAGCTTCGTCTCCGCCAACGCGGCGGTCGCGGAAAATCCCGTGAGCGGCGCGTGCTCGGGCGAGCCCGCGGCTGTATCGCGCCGCAACCAAGCGCTGATGCCGTTGGCGCAAGGCGACCCGACCCAACGGCTGGTCTGGCGGTGCGAAGCGCGGAATTAGCTTTTCCGAGGTTCGCATTCAAAGTCATCCCGGGCGAGCGGAGCGAGACCCGGGACCCAGAGGTCGTAGAGCCGTGTGTTGGCCCCTGGGTCCCGGCTCTCCGCCGCTTCGCGGCTACGGCCGGGATGACTCGAAGGGGTTAAAACAATCCCGGAAAGAGATCACGCCAGGTTGGGTTATCCTTCTCGATCAGCTCAAGTTTCCACTTTCGAAGCCATCGCTTGATTTGCTTCTCTCGATAAATGGCGGCGTGCATTTCTTCATGCTGCTCGAACCAGACTAGTATCTTGCATCCATATTTGCGCGCGAAGCCAGGAATTAAGTCTTGGCGATGCTGCGACACGCGACCGACGAGATCGCTTGTCACGCCGACGTACAGCGTCCCATTTCGTTTGCTCGCCATGATGTAAACAGCGATGCAATCGTATTGAGCCATTGCTACGGAGCGGGCGCTTCTTCGTAGGACACTCGCCACACAATATTTCCGACGTCATCCGCCACGAGCAGAGCGCCGGTGCGATCGGTGGCGACGCCGACAGGGCGGCCTTGGGCTTGGCCGCGACTGTTCAGAAAGCCGGTGAGGAAGTCTTCGACATCGCCAGTTGGGCGACCGTTCGCGAACCGCACATAGATGACTTTGTAGCCCGCGGGCGCGCGGCGATTCCATGAGCCGTGCTGGCCGATGAATGCGCCGTTCCAATAATGCTCAGGCAGTTGGTCCGCCCCGTAAAAGTGCAAGCCAAGCGAAGCGGTGTGTGCGCCCAGCGCGTAGTCTGGCGCGGTTGGCGATTGCAGACGAATATCGGCTGGGATTTCGACGCGGTCGTCACGATGATCGCCGTAATAATAGTACGGCCAACCGTAAAAAGCGCCGTCGCGCACGCTCGTCATGTAGTCGGGGACGAGATTGTCGCCGAGCATGTCGCGCTCGTTTACAGCAGTCCAGAGCACGCCTGAGTTCGGTTCGAACTCAAGGCCGACCGGATTGCGCAAGCCGGATGCGTAGATGCGCGCCTCCGAGCCGTCCGGATTGAACTCCCAGATTGCCGCGCGTCCCTGCTCTGCCTCCATGCCGTCATCGCCAATGTTGGTGGCCGAGCCGACCGCGACGTAGAGTTTCGATCCATCGGGGGCGACGGCGAGGCTGCGCGTCCAGTGGCCATTGTTCTCGCGATGCGGCAGTTCGAGCACCGTTTCCGGTTCGCCCGTCACACGCACGGCGCCAGGGGTGTAGCGGAAGCGCACGACGGCGTCCGTGTTGCCGACATAGAAATACCCTCCGACCAGCGCCATACCGAAGGGCTGATTGAGATTTTCCGCGAAGATGTGACGCGCATCGACGTCGCCGTCGCCGTCGCTGTCGCGCAGCAATGTGATGCGATTGGCGCTCCCGCCGAGTGCGCCCGCGCGGCGCTGCAGCCGGTTCGCGACCCAGCCTTCAATGCCGCCGCCACGACGTGCAAGGGTCGAACTCTCGGCAACGAGTACGTCGCCATTTGGCAGGACGTAAAGCCAGCGCGGGTGATCCAGGCTCTCGGCGTACCGCGAGACCGTGAAACCCTGAGGCGCAACCGGCGCGCCGCCATCCGGCCAACCGATTGCTTCAGCCGCTGCAAGCGTTGGGATTGGTCCGCCCTTCTCGGGCGCGGGCAATTGCGGATTGGGGCCGTAGCCTTGATCGGCGGCGGGATCGCGACCGCCGCAGGCAGCCAGCAAGAGCGCCGCCAAGCTAAGAAAAAACGCGCGGTTCATGTTGGTAGCCTAGGGGCGAATACGCCGATCCGCCAATCAATCCGCACCTGCGCTTGTCGGGATATGGAGCGCTATTTTTTGGTGTTGCCGTCCTCGTCCTCGTCCTTTTCCTTATCGCTCTCATCCTTGTCGCGTCTAATCCAGCGACGGACCACATAGGCCACCACCACCCACAACGCGATCGCGATACCGCCCATCAGCGCGGCCGAACCCCACTTGCCCTCCGCGGCATCCATGATGCCATCGTAGCCGAAGGCGAAAATTGCGGTCTTCGGCAGCACGCCGATGGTGAGCCCGCCGATAAAGCCCCAGAAATTCACACGGGCGGCGCCGAACGCCATGTTCACCACGACGAAGGGCGCCGTCGGGACAAAGCGCACGAGGCAGCTCGCGGCGAACGCGTTCTTGCCCATGAAGCGCGTGAAGCGACCTCCGGTTGCGCCGCCGAAGCGCTTGCGCGTTTCCGAACCGGCGAGCCTGCCGGTGAAATAAGTTGCAGCTCCTGAGACGATGGTCGCGATCCAGGCGAACCAGAAGCCTTGCTCCGGCCCAAACGCAACGACGCACGCGAGGATGAGCACGAATTGGGGCGCGCCGACATATGCCGTCAGCGTGAACACCGCGATAGTGACCGGCAGGCCGAGCTGCGTGCGGCGAGCTCCGCCAAGCGTCCGGTCAATGAAGGCTTCGATCTCAGCGCCGTAGTAGAGCCGGCCGATGATGAGCACGACGAGCGCGATCACGATCATCGCGATCGAAATGGCGACCGCGCGCCAGGCGCGGGAATCCATGTTCTCTGCGAACTCCGACAGCCGCGCCAAAAGGCCCGGCCGCTCGCTTGGCGGCGTTTCAGTCGGCGTGTCGATCATCGGCCCCGGCTCTCGCGCGCCGGGGCTTATGGGTCAAGCGGGGCCGCTCAGGCCCGCTGTGTTCGCCGGCCGAGGCTCATGTCGAAGAGACGCGCGGCCTGCGCCGTGCGCCGCGCGCTGGCCGCCCGCGCCTGCGGGATCTCCATGTCGTTCATGCGCGGCTTCAGGCCCTTGATCAGGTCTTCCTCAATGCGTCGGCGATCCACTTCGTCGCGGATCGGCCCAAGCACGTAGCGCTCGGTCGCGCCATAGTACCAGAAGGCCCTGCCCCACTTTTCGTGGCCCATGAGGCGCGAGCGCAGGTCGTGGGCTTTGCCGACGTAAAGCACTTCCAGGAAGAACGCGAAGCGGCGGCGGACGAACATGTAGATGCCGCCTGTGCCGGCTGGAGGCAGCCCCTGCTTGGTAAGGACGCATTTGAAGCGATAACGCCGGCCGCTCTGGCCGCGCCAGGAATGCGCTCCGAAAAACAACATGGGCCCGCTCCTTGAAGTCCGGCGCGGAGGCTCGGCCTCGAATCGTAAACGCCGCGTTAAGACATTGCGCCGGAAAGCGGGCGGCGCGATCTTCTCGACTCATGGCTCTCGACGTCTTGCCCGCCCTGTCGTTGCGCGACCGCCGCGCCGATCCGGCAGGCTTCGCGCAAAAGATGGGCGAGAGCTATGCGCGTTTCGGCTTCGCCATCGTGCGCGACCATGGACTCGATCGCGAAACGATCGATCGTGCGCTTGGCGCGACGAAAGAGCTCTTTGCTCTGCCGGACGACGTGAAGCGCCGCTATTACCTCGTCGGCGGCGCGGGGCAACGCGGCTATGTGCCGTTCGGGGTCGAGGCGGCCAAGGGTGCGGACAAGGTCGATCTCAAGGAATTCTGGCACGTCGGGCGCGAATTGCCGGAAGGCCACCGCTATCGACCGCACATGCCGCACAATCTGTGGCCGGCGGAGATCGTATCCTTCCGAGACGACGTGTACGCGCTCTATGAAGCGCTCGATGCGCTGGGGCTCGAGCTGTTGCAATCTATTGCGCGCTTTTTGGACCTACCTCTCGACTTCTTCCGCGAACCGGTACGCGACGGCAATTCGGTATTGCGCCTGTTGCATTATCCGCCGACGCCGCCGCGGGCGGATGGCGTGCGCGCCGAGGCGCACGAAGACATCAACGTGATCACGCTGCTGCTGGGAGCGGAGGAAGCGGGCTTGCAGCTGCTGACGCGAG
>DASPMA010000260.1:0-4410 GCA_035627335.1 Binatia bacterium | reverse complement strand
GCCGTTCGCTCGGCACTCGCGCAACCAGACGTAACGGAGATCTGCGTCGTCGACGATTGTTCGACGGACGGGACCCGGGCGGTGGCGCAGCGCCTCAGCGCAAGCGACGCGCGGGTAAAAGTTTGCGCTGTCGAACGCAATGCCGGCCCCTCCGCCGCGCGGAACCTCGCGATCGGGCAGACAAGAGCGCCTTGGATCGCTGTCCTCGACGCGGACGACTACATGCTCGAGGGAAGACTGGCCGCCCTGCACCGTCATACAAATGGCGCCGACTTTATCGCCGACGCCCTTGTCCGAGTTGCGAGTGCGGAAACGCCGCCGGCGCTTGGGCCGGAGCTTTCGCCAAACTCACTGAACTTCGCCGACTTCGTCCTGGGGAACCTCGGCGCACACAAAGGCCCGCTGGACCTCGGCTACCTCAAGCCGCTTTTCCGACGCGTTTTCATTACACAACATGGGTTGGGCTATCGGGAGGACATGCGTCTCGGCGAGGACTACGAACTCTACGCGCGCGCAATGGCTCTTGGCGCTCGGTTCCTCACCTGCGCACCGGCAGGCTACATCTCCATCGAGCGCCCTGGCTCGCTCAGCAAAGAACATAGCGAAGCGGATCTGTTGCGCCTGCGCGATTGCGACGATGGTCTTGCCGCCATTCGCCCGCTGACTGTGGACGAGCGGCGGGCGCTGCGACGACACTGGAACAGTGTCGATTGCCGCCTCCAATGGCGCCGACTCATCTCGGCGGTGAAAAATCACGACGTGAAGGCGGCGATATCAACGTTTCGCTCGCTGGAGGCAGCCGCCTTCTTGGCCGTGCGCCTGGGTGAGCAAGCTTGGCTCCGCAGCACCGAGTTTGCGCGTGGCGGCGCCGCTTCGGCCCAGCACCTAAGCTGAGCTTCTCCACAACAAGGTTAGCCGCCGGCTCTGCCTTTTTCTTCGCTTGCGCGTTGTGTTGCGCGGCATTGCCCGGCCCGCTGATTTAATCTTTTCGCGAGCGGTCTGCCGCTTGCGAGCGCGGTCGTATGGCGTACAAGACGCGAGAGGATTACAACATCATGTCCACGCCAATTTGGCTTACTCGACGCGCCTTGCTAGCCGGCTTACCGTTGGGCGCAGGGCTGGTGGCGGGCGCGTGTCAAACCGTGCCAAGCACGCCTGACGAGGTTGCCCGGCCGGTTGAGTACCGGCTCGGACCGGGCGACCAGCTGCGTATCAGCGTCTTCAACGAAGCGGAACTGACCGGGCAATTCGTGGTGGGTTCGCAAGGCACGATCTCTTATCCCCTAGTCGGCGACGTCCGCGCCGGGGGTCTGACGATCCCGGAGTTTACCGACGCTCTGCGTCAAGCGCTGCTTCAATACATCCGCCAACCCAATGTCAGCGTAGAAGTGGCGAATTATCGGCCCTTCTTCATCCTGGGCGAAGTGCAGCGTCCCGGCACCTACCCCTATTCCGCCAGCCTCACGGTCTTGAACGCCGTCGCAACGGCCGGCGGATTCACCTATCGCGCGAACCGAGGCCGCGTCTATATCCGCCACGCCAACGAGCAGGAAGAGCGCGCCTATCCGCTGACGATCGCCACGCCGGTGCTGCCGGGCGACACGGTGCGCATCGGAGAGCGTCTCTTCTAATCGCCCAACGCGAGCACGAGCGCGGAAAAAGCGCGCCTGAAAGGTCACGAAGGACCCATAATGCAGCGGCTCAGAGCATGCATAAGCAGCGGCGAAAGACGACATGACTGCATGCAGTGTGCTAGGGTGAACCCGTTTTTCGGCGGCGCGCACGGGGCGCTGCGTCAGTTTTCTTGCTGGCCAGAAGGCGGCGGTGTGCGTCCATGAATATTATGACCAAAGATCCCGCCGGCGGCGCGCCTGGTTATCCGCCTGGCCCGCCGCAAGGTCTCGCTGAACTCTTCGGCATCACGGCCGCGTTGCAGATGCTGCGCCGGCGCATTCTCATCATGGCGCTGGTCGGTGTGACGGTGGCGGTCGGCGCGTTCGCATATTTGATGCTGCAGACGCCGCGTTACAGCGCGACGGCGCTGGTCATGATTAACCCGCGCCAGGAGCGGGTGCTCGACAATGAGAGCGTGATCGGCGCTCTGCCGCGCGACTCCTCGACGATCGATTCCGAAATCGAGCTGTTGCGCTCGCCTGCGCTGCTGAACGAACTTGGTCAGGCGCTCGGCATGATGCGCCGCAACGACCCGAATGCCCCATCGGCGGAAGAAATTTCCTCAAGCCTCGCCGGCGCTATTCAGGTGCGCCGCCGCGGCCTCACCTATGTGATCGAGATCACCGCGACTTCGACCGACCCGCAGCGCGCCCAGCTGATCGCCAACACCTACGCCGACGTCTACATCGCCAGCCAAGTGAACGCCCGCGTCGACACGGCCGCCCGCGCCAATTCGTGGCTGTCGCGGCGATTGGCGGAACTTCGGGAGGATGTCCAAGCGAAGGAATCTGCGGCGGAAACCTTCCGCGTCGAGTCCGGTCTGATGGCCGCGCAAGGAACGACGCTAGCGGAAAGCCAGATTGGCAACGTCCAGAATCAGGTGCTCCAGGCGCAAGCCGACTTGGCCGAGCGCGAAGCGCGCTATCGCCAGCTCCAGGAGATGCGGAACTCGGGTGCGTCGCTTGAATCGATTGGCAACGCGCTGAATTCCGGCACGATCACCAATCTGCGGGAACGCGAAGCGGAAATCGCGCGCCGTCAGTCGGACCTGGAATCCCGCTATCTCGACACCCATCCCGCAATCCAAGCGGTGCGCGCCGAGCGCCGGGACATCGAGGCGCAGATCCAGCGCGAGATTCAACGTATCTCCGTGAACCTGGGCAACGAAGTAAATGTCGCCCGCGCCCGGCTCGGCACGCTGCAGGAATCCCTGCGCAACGCCGCGGGCGACCTTTCGGACAATTCAAGCGCCAGCGTGCGCCTGCGGGAACTCGAGCGCGAGGCGGCGGCGAGCCGTCAAGTCTATGAAAGCTACCTGCAGCGCTATCAGGAAATCGCCGACCAGGATCAGCTGAACACTTCCGACGCGCGCTTGATGGCCTACGCATCGTTGCCAGGCGCGCCTTCTTCGCCGCGCTTGCGCATCGCCATCGCTCTTGCTGTCGCCGTCGGACTGATGCTCGGCTTTGGCGCAGGCGTCATCGCGGAAATCCTGGACCAGTCGGTTAAGAACGCCGACGAGCTGGAAGCCAAGGTCGGCTACCCGGCCATCGCGTCGATCCCGACCATTTCCAAGCGCATGATGCGCCAGATGCCCCCGGCGGAACGCCACCCATCGGGCTATCTCGTCGGCCGGCCGATGTCGGCCTTCACTGAAGCGCTGCGCGTGCTGCGGACAGTCATCGTCTATTCCAAGCTCGACTTCTCGGTGAAAGTCGTTGCGATCACGTCGGCCCTGCCGGACGAGGGCAAGACCACCATTTCCATGTGTCTGGCGCGGGTGGCCGCCATGTCCGGCCAGCGTGTCTGCGTCGTCGACTGCGACTTGCGCAAACAATCCATCAACGACGTGATCGACATCGAAACCGACGTCGGCATCCTGCAAGTCCTGGCCGGCGAAGCGCCGTGGCGCTCGGCCATCGTGCGAGATCCGAACTCAGACGCGCACGTGCTCCCCGTCGCCACGTCAGGCTTCACGCCGCGCGACGTGTTCGGCTCCGACGCCATGTCCCGCCTCGTTGGCGAACTCCGCGCGCACTACGACCTCGTCATTCTCGACTGCGCGCCGATCCTGGCAGTCGCGGAAACACGCGTTCTGGTGAAGCACGCCGATAGCGTCGTGATTGTCGCCCGGGCCGGCCGCTCGCACATCGGCGCGGTTCGGACAGCCGTGGCGCAAACCGAGGCCGCCGGAGGCAAGGTGTTGGGCGTGGCGCTCAACTGCGTGCTGCCGCACTGGCAGTCCTACGCGGACTCGCTCTACTTCTACCAAGCCAAGTCGTACTACAGCGTCTCCTGACGCCGCCTGATCGCCGCTTCGATCGCATCGCATAGCGCGTCGCCGATCGCGTCAGAGTGCGCGCGCACCAGATAAGCGCGCGCGCGTGCGGCCAGCATGTGCTTCAGACGCGGTTTGTCTCGCAGCGCCAGCGCCGCGCGGAGCACCTCCGTCGGCGTCGTGGCGACAAGAAGATCGCGGTTCGCCCGCGCGCTGAGCCCCTCGAGCGCCTTTGGCGTTCCGACGACCGGACAGCCCAGCGCCATACCGTCGAGCACCTTGATCTTCACACCGCTGCCGCTGGTTACGGGCGCGAGGAACACGCCCGCGCCCGCGAGGTCTTCAAGGTCCGCAATGCGCCCGATAAAGCGGAAGCTATGTGCATCAAAGCCCCGCTGTAAATCTTCGGGATGATCGCCCACCGCTTCGATCACTGCATCGGCGGGCCACGCACCTTC
>DASPMA010000259.1:0-7916 GCA_035627335.1 Binatia bacterium | reverse complement strand
GACAAGTTCGGCGGCTTCATGAAGAAGAAGGAAGGCTAAGGCCCCTCCCCATCGCCAGAGTTTTCAAAGCGCCGGAGCAGTCCGGCGCTTTTTTTCCGGACATGTTGTGTTAGCTGACGAGAAGCCCCGCTTGGAAGAGCGCTCCTCTAGCGGCCAAATGCTTGGTTGATCCGCGCCATCTGGTCGTTCACGGCGTTCGGTGTTTCCGCCCCGCCCTCGTACATCGTCTCGTCGAGGCGCCGCACGCGCTCGTAGATTGCGCCGCCGCGGATGATCAGAGCCTTGAGCGCTTCGGGCAGTTCGTCAGCGCCGGCGAAGGTTGCGCCGGGCTGGGCGTCGCGGGAGATGAGGCGATACTTCTCGCTCGCCGCTTCCGTCATCTGGATCTCGCCGTCGCGCACCGCGCGCTGCACCAAAAGCCAGGACGCCACCTGCATCAGCCGCGTCGTCAAGCGCATGCTTTCGCCGGCATAGGCCAGCGCGGCGGCGCGCGAGAGGCGCTTGGAGGCGGCCCGGCCCGGGCCGTCGAGATAGGCGGCGGTTTCCTCCACGAGCGCCATGCCCTCCTTGAAGGTGCGCTCGAATAGCTCCGATCGCGCGAATTCCATCGCGCGCTCAGGGCTGTAACCTGCCCTCACAGGAGAAACTTGGTTCGTGTCGGTCATGGGCTCGTGAAGTTCGCAATATGCAGGCCGCACGGACCCAATGGGTTAATCAGCCGGGCCGCGCGCCAAAAACAGAATCCGCGGCGGCGCGCTGAGCCTGCTTGGCTTGGATAGCCTTCTCGCAAAGTTGAATTTCCCGCTTGAGGCTTTCAATGCGAGCTTCCAGATCACCGATGGACGCATTCTCCAACTGCGCCTCGAGCGAGACTGGTTTCTTGACCGGCGGCGCAAAGGGATCGTCATCGAGCATGGGCCTGACCTCCAGGCGCCAGTGTACCTCAAAACGGCGGCGCGTTTAAGCGCCGGCGAAGCGGAGGATGCGACGTTGCGCAAGATCATCCATGGGAACGACCAGCCGCTGACGCTCGCCGTGGTGGCGCGCCCGGAACCCGGCGCCGGCGAAATTCTCATCCGCGTCGCCGCCGCCGGCGTGAACCGACCCGATCTGACGCAACGAGCCGGTTTTTACCCGCCCCCGCCAGGCGCGCCGGAGACGCTTGGCCTGGAAGTCGCCGGCACAGTCGAAGTCGTAGGCCCCGGCGTGACGCGCTGGCATGAGGGCGACGAAGTCTGCGCATTGCTCGCCGGGGGCGGCTACGCGACCTACGCCATCGCGCACGAAGGCTCGGTGCTGCCCGCCCCGAAAAACCTTTCTCTCGTTGAAGCCGCTGCGTTGCCGGAAACCGTCTTCACCGTCTGGGCCAATGTGTTCCAGACGGCCGCACTCAAGCCAAAGGAGCGCATCCTCATCCATGGCGGCGCCTCCGGTATCGGCACGACCGCAATCCAGATGTGCAAGGCGCATGGCGCACGCGTCTACGCCACCGCCGGCGACGACGCCAAGGTGAAGCTCTGCGAACAGCTCGGCGCCGAGCGCGGCATCAACTACAAAACCGAGGATTTCGAGACCGTCGTTCGCGACCTCGGCGGCGCCGACGTGGTGCTCGACATGGTGGGCGGCTCTTACGTCCAGAGGAACCTCAATGTCCTCAACGAGCACGGCCGCTGCGTGATCATCGCCTTCCTGCAAGGCCCGCACGCGGACTTGAACCTGATGCGCCTCATGCTGAAGCGCCTCACGCTCACCGGCGCGACGCTTCGTTCGCGCTCGAACGACGAGAAGGCGCGCATCGCCGGCGAAGTCGAGCGCTTGGTGTGGCCATGGATCGAGCAGGGTAAGGTCAAACCCGTGATCGACTCCACTTTCCCCCTCGCCGACGCCGAAGCCGCGCATGCCCGTCTGCAAAGCGGCGCGCATGCGGGCAAGGTCGTCCTGGTGGCGCAGAATTAATCGCACGAAACCAACGGCTACCGCCGGCCGCCTATTTTCGCACTAGGCAGGGAACTGGGCATGCGTAGGCTTGTTCGCAAGAGCAATGGGAGTAGCGCCCGTTGCACGGGCAGTTTGCGGGCGCGCTCGACGCCCCGTAGGCGGCATCAGGGATGGCCAAAATGAACACCCCCGAGTTCCAACTCGATGTTCCGGAATTCAATCTGCATGATCTCGGGTGGAATAAGGTCTCGTTCCTGGAAGCACTCCTTGATGGCTTGTCCCGTCCGGAAAAAACAATTCCGGCCGCGTTTCTCTACGATCGGCGCGGCATGCTTTACTTCGAGCAGATCTGCCGGCTGCCGGAATATTATCCGCACCGCACCGAAGTGCGCATTCTGCAAAGCCATGCGCCCGAAATTGGCGAGCTGATTGGCGCGGATGCGGTTGTTTATGAACTCGGCAGCGGCTCGCAAGCCAAGACACCGATTCTTCTGGAGAAACTTGATAGTCTCCATGCGTACGCGCCGATCGATGTCTGCCGGGACGCTCTCATCTCTTCATCCGCCGAGATTGCAGCGGCCTATCCGGAGCTGCGCGTCGAAGCGATCTGCGGCGACTACACCAAGCCCAGCATGCTGCCCGACATCGAAGGTACGGGCCGCCCCGTCGCGTTCTTTCCCGGCTCCAGCATCGGCAGTCTCAATCACCGCGACGCCGTCGCCCTCTTGAAACAATGGCGCGCCCGCCTCGGCTCGAGTGGGCTGATGATCGTCGGCGTCGATCTGAAGAAAGACCCAGGCCTTATCGAGCTTGCCTACAACGACAGCCAACGCGTCACCGCCGCGTTCATCCAGAACGTGCTCGCTCGCGCCAATCGCGAAGTCGAGGCCGACTTCGACGTCGAGAACTTCCGGTATGAAGGCCGGTACGATCAGGACGAAGGTTGCGTGCACATGTTGCTCGTCAGCCGCCGCGACCAGGAAGTGCATATCGCCGGCCGCGATTTTTACTTCGCGCGCGATGAAGAGCTAAACATAGAGAGCGCGCACAAGTACACGCGCGAAGAATTCGCTGCGCTTGCGTGCGCTGGGGGATTCTCCGTCGCCCAGGTGTTCGCGGACCCGCGGAACCTGTACAGCGTGCAGATTCTAAGCGCGGGGTGCTAAGAGAGGCGGCTGTTTTTAGGGTTTTCCCTTCTCCGAACTGACGCGCCGATCACGCGTGCGCTCCGCGCCGCCGAACACGTCTTCTTCCTCCACCGGCCGCTTGGCGCCACCATGCTTCGGATCGCTTTGCGGCGGCGGCGCGCCCTTGCCTTCCTTCAGGCCGGCCTTGCTCGACGGGGCTTTCTCGGGTTCGCGCGGTGTGTTCGTCATAGAACAGATCTCCGTAGGCAAAACCGCGGCCCGGCGCACGAGGTTCCGGAACGCGGAGCCCGGCTCTCCGTTTCGCATCCATGCAGAAGATCACAGATAAGCAAAAGCCCGTGGCCAAAGCCGCCAAGCATCGCGCGATCCAGGCGCGTGTGGATCAAAAGGAAAAAGCCAACGGCAACGGCAAGGCGAAACGGAACGGCAAAGCGAAGAAGAAGAGCGGCAATGGTGAAGAGCAGGCCATGCAGGCCGGAGCACGCCGCTATCCAGAGCCTCCCATGCCGGCGCAGCATCTGAAGAAGCCCGGCAAGGAAGCCGCGCTCGAACTCCAACCGATGTACGACGCGCCTTATTACAAAGGGTCCGCCAAGCTCCAAGACATGGTCGCCATCGTCACCGGCGGCGACAGCGGCATCGGCCGCGCTGTTGCCGTGCTGTACGCGCGCGAGGGCGCGGACATCGCCTGCATCTATCTGGAAGAACACGAAGACGCCGAAGAGACGAAAGCCGCCGTCGAAGGCGAGGGCCGCCGCTGCCTGCTCATTCCCGGCGACGTAAGCGACCGTGACTTTTGCCGCAGCGCCGTTCAGCGCGTGCTAAAGGAGTTTAAGCGCCTCGACATTCTCGTAAACAACGCTGCCTTCCAAATCCACACGACCGAGTTCGAGGACCTCAGCGACGAACAGTTCGATGAGACGCTGAAAACCAACCTCTACGGCTATTTCCACATGGCCCAGGCCTGTGTGCCGCACATCCGCGAAGGCGGTTCGATCGTGAATTGTGGCTCGGTCACCGGCATCGAAGGCAGCAAGGACCTCGTCGATTATTCAATGACCAAGGGCGGCATCCACGCCTTTACGCGCTCCCTCGCCGGTCATCTCATCCCGAAGGGCATCCGCGTGAACTGCGTCGCTCCCGGCCCCGTATGGACGCCGCTCAATCCGGCCGATAGGCCAGCGGCCAAGGTCAAGGATTTCGGCGCGGACTCCAAAATGAAACGTCCCGCGCAACCTGAAGAAATCGCCCCTGCCTTCGTCTTCCTCGCCTCACCACAAACGGCAAGCTACATCACGGGCGAAATCCTGCCGGTGATAGGCGGATATTGACGCAAAACGCGCCTTCCCTTCCGCCAACCTCCGCGCTATATGCGCCTCAACTGACCTCGTCCGCGCCCGGACGCGTCAGCCCGTTGCACCGATGGCTAGCGCCTGGCGACGACGCCGGGCGCTTTTGCATATCTGGAGCCAGCCCATGACCGCCAACGTCCTGATGCCGAAGGCCACCGCCGTGTGGCTGATCGAAAACACCTCCCTCTCCTTCACGCAGATCGCCGAATTCTGCGGCCTGCATCCATTGGAAGTGCAAGGCATTGCCAACGAAGACGTGGCTAAGGGCATTCGCGGCGTCGATCCGATCGCCGGCGGCTTCCTGTCACGTGAAGAGATCGCCAAGGGCGAAGGGGATGAAACATACAAACTCAAAGCGCTCGAACAGAAACGCATCGAGCTGCCGCAAACCAAGCGCCGCGGCGCACGCTACACCCCGATCGCCCGCCGCCAGGACCGCCCGGACGCGATCGCCTGGTTCTTGAAGAACCACCCGGAAGTGGCGGATTCCAAGATCGTCAAGCTGATCGGCACCACGAAGGCGACCATCGATCAGGTCCGCAACCGCACGCACTGGAATTCCAACAACATCAAGCCGGTCGACCCGGTGACCATCGGCCTGTGCAGCCAGATCGAACTCGACGCCGTCGTCGCCGAAGCAGCCGCCGCAAAAGCGCGCGCCGAAGCGCGCGCGCGCAAGGCCGAAGCGAAGACGCTGAAAGCGGCGCAGGACACGGTGCCGCCGGAAACGTACGAGCAGCGAGACGAAAACGGCTAAGCGCTACTGCGGCAGGGCCGCGATCCAAGGATCGAAGATGTCCGGCGGCGGCCTCATCGACGCTGCCGTCGGCGGGCCGCGCCGGAAGTTGCGGACCTCATGATATTCGTCCTGGTTAGCCGGATCGTGGAAATCGACGGCGTTCGCCAGTGAGATGCCGTCACCCGTCACGCATGTGCTGACGATGCCCCAGCGCACGCCGAGATCGATACGATGCCATCGGCAAGTTTCGCCGAACCGGTGCAGCGGGGGCCTGTCCAACGGTTCCGAACCGCCGGTCAAGGGATGCGGCATAGGCCGCTGCGGTGACACTTGAATTGTAAGTGTGCGCCTGTCCTGTCGCACATAATACCCCATCAACGCGTTGCGATTGCGCAGGGAAAAGCTCCCCACGCGCGTGCTTTGCGCGAAGAGTTCGCCATGGAAGCGGTTCACGACGCCGCCCCCGGCAGTTTCGTACGCCGGCATCGCGTCTACCGGCGACGCCGGGAAATGATGGGCCCAATAGGACCACGACAAGACCTCGCGCGGCGGCAGCACTTCTGACCACGCAACAGCGCGCCGTTCCAGTGACACCATGCGTGAACCGATCTCGGCGGAGCCGCCAGGCGGCAATCGTCCGCTCCAAAGCGCGATGCCGTCGCGTGTAAAACAAGTGAGCACCGGTCCGCCGTATACGCGCTCGTGCACAGTGGGCTCGCTCAGCCAGACTCGGCACCGTTCGCCGAGAACGACGTCTCGCTGATCGCTGGGACGATATGGCGACGTCGGAAAGGCGCCGCGGGCGAGATTCAGACCGGTTGCGCCCTCTGGCGTGAAACTGACATTGTAGAGATAGTTATCCGCGTTCACCTGGATGGAGGTCCCACGCGCCCACGCCGACTCCCTTCGTGTCCAACCATCGCGATGGAGGATGCGTGTTTCGCCCTGTTCAGAGCGCAGGACCATGACGTACGACGGCGGCTCCGGCGGCTGGGGGCCGTCGTAAGAACGCGGCCGCTCAGGCGGTCGCGGCTTGGCAGAAGGATGTGATGGCGCAGACCGATTGTCCGCTGATATCCGATCCGTCACGTGTGGCAGGCTTAGGATGGCCAGCATGATCGGCGCGAAAAACACCGCAACCACTGGGACGATAAGTTTGCGCACGGACGCAAACTTACCAGCGCAAGCTTAAATCCGCGTGCGCATGCGCCATGACATTCCCGTGTGGTTAACGCCGCTGCTACTGCCCCCGCACCTTGATCCATTCCGCTGCGCGGGTTTGCGGATCGGCGATGCGCACTTCGATCACGCGGCCCGGCTGCACATCGTCGATCGTGCCCACCAAGCTCGGCAGATTCTGAGCCGACCGGTCGATGTAGATGCGCGTGTGCTCCGTCACGACGTAGGCGCCGAGTTCAGCGCCGCGCTCGTTCTCGACAGAGACGACAGGCTCGCCATCGGCCGCCGATGGTTCGGCGACCGCGCCCGCGGTGCCTTGCACGACCCCAGGGCCCGGCGACGCTCCGATGGGAATGAATTGCTCCGTCGCGGGGTGCGCCACGGCGGCGCCGGCGAGAGCGGCAGCCGCCAGAAGGGCAAGGGCGAATGTGCGCATGACGCGCTCCTATTGTCCTGATGTGATGGCGGGCGCCTGCGCCGCCAAGATGCGCCCGCGCGCCTCGCGCAGTTCCGCGAGCGCGCGTTCCGCATTGTTCCGATAGTCCAAAGCCGTGGCCAGCGCTTGCTTGGCCGCGTCAAGGTTCGCGACAGCGTCCGCGTGCAAATTAACGGCCGAGAGCACTTCCATCGCATCCTGCGTTTCCTCTATGGCGAGGCGCAGCGTAGCCCTCGCTCGGTCGTCACGCGTGGGCAAAGCCGTCAACATCGCCTCGGCCTGCCGTATGTTCTCCAGTGCGTTCAGAACACGCAGGAACGCGGCAATGTCGTTCACTTGCTCCGTCGTCAGGGTGATGCGGCCCACTTGGCCGGAGGGCGAATTGTTGAACGCATCGCTGTTGTAGAAAGCGACGGCCTCCTCAAGCGTCGCGCGCGCATTGTTATGGAAGAAGGGCGGCGTATCCGCGGCTTCGACCAGAGGCGGCGTGTTGAATGTCCCGTCGCCGGGAATATTGCGGCCATCGTCCCGCGGCGGGCGCGGATCGCCCAGAACATGGCTGGGGATGTCCGGCAGGTCCTCCAAGCCCGTGTTGAAGTTGAGATTGCCCGCGCCTTCGCCGAACACGGCGGGATTGGCGTTAGCGCCCGCATTGAAGTGGCAGACGTTGCAACGCGCCACGTTGTTATCCAGGAACAGCGTCTGGCCGCGGGTTGCCCGCGCATCAGCAAGCGCCAAGGGCAGACTCAAATCTTCCTGGCGTCCAAGCGAGAGCATGAACGCTTCGAGCGCATCGAGCTCTTCCTCTGTCGGCAGACGGAAGTCGACGCCCGCAACGCGGCTTGTCGTCTTCGGGAAATGTTGAATCACGGCGCCTACGGCGAAGGATCGCAGCGTGCGATCGCCCGGCGCGCCATCGCCGCCCCAACCGGTATGCGGCCCGTCGCGGCTGGCGACCGATGTGCGCATGGCGAGAATGTGCGGCACACCGCGCAACGTGAACCTGTTGTCGAGATCCTCGAAGCCGTCGAGGTTTTCCCGAATGAGCCCGTTCATCCGCATCTGCCGCGGCGCCTCGAAGCCACGCGCAAGGCCCGCGACCGTCTCGGCGACGAACAACGGAT
>DASPMA010000258.1:0-2478 GCA_035627335.1 Binatia bacterium | reverse complement strand
CGCGCTCTTTCCCTCCGCGCGACGTATGGCCGACGCGATCAAGCGCGCGCCTAACCCCTAGCTGCGCCTTTTACAGCTAGGGGACCTTCACACACACTCATACGTTACAATCGAGACGAAAAGGTCGGCGGAGAGCATTTGCACCGCCTGGAGATTTGTCATGTCCACACACACGCCGACGGCACGGCGCACGCCGATCATGGTGGCTGAGGCGGACCACGATCTGCTCACCGATTTGGCGCTTGCTGCGCTGGGCAAGGCGCCAGGCGCGGTGCTGCTGTTCGAAGAGCTGGCGCGCGCCAAGGTCGTGCCTGAGCTGCCGCCGTTTGTCGTTGGCATGGGCAGCATGGCGACGTTCACGTATAACGACTCGCGGTATCGCGAGTACGAACTCGTCTATCCGCAAAGCGCCGATTTCTCGAAACACCGGATCTCGGTGCTGACGCCGGTAGGCGCCATGCTGCTCGGGCTTGCCGAAGGTCAAGCGATCGAATGGACCTCCGAAGACGGCGTGACCCATCGCATCGCGCTCGAAAGCGTCAGAAGCAACGTGGCCGCCGCCCGCTAAAGCAGCATCGCCATCGGGTCTTCCAGGAAGCCCTTGAACGCCTTCAGGAACGCCGCGCCCAGCGCGCCATCCACCACGCGGTGATCGCACGTCACGGTGACGCTCATCATGGTGGCGATGGCGAGCGCGTCGTTCTTCACCACGGGTCGTTTTTCGCCCGCGCCGATCGACATGATCATGCCGTGCGGCTCGTTGATGATCGAGGCGAAGCTCTTGATGCCCATCATGCCCATGTTGGAGATCGTGAACGTGCCGCCCTGATATTCCTCGGGCTTCAGCTTCTTGTTGCGCGCGCGGTCGGCGAGATCGGCCATTTCGTGGCTAATCTGAGCAAGGCCCTTGGTCTCCGCGGCCCAGATGATCGGCGTGATGAGGCCGTGCGGGATGGCGACGGCGACGCCGATGTCGGCGTGATGATGCATGGCGATGCCATCGGGCGTATAGGAGGCGTTGGCTTCCGGCACCATTTTCAGCGCCAGCGCAGCCGCCTTGATGCACATGTCGTTGACCGACACTTTCACACCATTGTCGGCAAAGCGCTTGTTGATGTCGCCGCGCGATTTCAGCAACGCGTCGAGTTCGACGTCAATGGTGAGGGGAAAGTGCGGGATGTCGCGGAAGCTCTCCGTCATGCGCTTGGCGATGGTTTTGCGCATGAGGTCGAGCGGGACGAGATCGTAGCTGCCGGGGCGGATGCCCTGGGATTCAAGCGATTTGAACGGCGCGGGCACTTGTTGCGGCGCGGCCGGGCGCGTGACTTCGCGCGATTGCTGCGGCGCTTGGGCAGCGCGCGGCGATTTCGCGGCGGCTTCGACGTCGGCTTTGACAATGCGTCCGTTGGGTCCGGAGCCGCGTAGGCCGCTGAGATCGATGCCGCCTTGATCGGCGAGACGGCGTGCGAGCGGCGAAGCGAGGATGCGCTCATCTCCCCTTCTCCCTTGCGGAGAAGGGGTCGGGGGATGAGGGACGTTCCGTTGCTCAGGCGCCGCGGCGGTTGAACGCCCCTCACCCGCCGCGCTGCGCGCGGCGCCCTCTCCGCGAGGGAGAGGGCTGGCTGGTTGCGCCTTCAGCGTTTCATCCTTTTTCGGCGCTGGCTTCGCATCGCCGTCGCCTTTCAGCCGCGCGATCGGCGTGTTGACCTTCACGCCTTGCGCGCCTTCGGGCACCAGCAGTTCTTCGATCACGCCTTCGTCGACGGCTTCGACTTCCATCGTCGCCTTGTCGGTCTCGATCTCGGCGATGACTTGGCCGGGTTCGATCGCGTCGCCGACCTTCACGTGCCATTTGGCGAGATTGCCTTCCTCCATCGTCGGCGAAAGCGCGGGCATGGTGATCTGGGTCATGCGTTGACGTCCTCGGTCAGCGTGAGCGGGGTCCAGCGCGAGATGCGGCGCTTGATGCGCTCGTCGACGCTCTCGCCTTCGAGGCTCGTGAGCGTGGCGGGGAGATTTTTCAGCTCGGCGATGTTGAGGCCGATGACGTTGATGACGCCGATGGGGCCGCGCGGGCTCTCCATGCTGGTGGCGACGTACGTGCCGCAAACGGGGCAGATGAGAAAGTCCGCCGTCTTGTGGCCGAAGCGATAGCGATTGAGCCGCACGCTGGAGGTGACTTGCAGCGCGCCTTCGGGATCGGACGCGGATTTGACGCCGCGCGTGGAACAGAAGCCGCACCCGTCCTGGCGGAGGCGGACCGGCTCGTCCGTCTCGTACTCCGCGCGCACCGCGCCGCAATGACATTCGCCGCGGTAGATCATATTCCCCCTCTCCCTTGCGGAGAGGGGGTTAGGGGGTGAGGGGCGTTAAGCTGCCGCGCTGTTGCAGAAAAAGTCTGTGCGAACTTCCGAGTACCCTGCTCGTGTTTTCGCCCCTCAACCCCCGACCCCTTCTCCGCAAGGGAGAAAGGGGGCG
>DASPMA010000257.1:0-4287 GCA_035627335.1 Binatia bacterium | reverse complement strand
TGAATTCCATCCAGTACGCCTTGCCCTTGGTCGTGATGCTGTTTGCCGGCATCGCGATGGGCGGCAAAAGTGCGCGCAAGAAGCGGTTTGCCGCAGGTCCCTCCGTACTGGCGGAGAGCTAGGCGATGCGATTTCTGTTCTCCCGCCTGGGCCGCTACGTGTTCGCGCGCATGCTCAGCGGCATCGCCATCGCTCTGATCGCCGTCTTGGCGTCCATCCTCACTATCGACCTCGTTGAGCAGATGCGGACGGTTGGCACCCGCGCCGAGCTATCGCTGCTCGAAGCAGTGCGGCTGACGCTGCTGAAGACGCCCATGCTGGTCGAGCAAACCTTGCCCTTCGTTGTGCTCGCGGGCGTGATGATGGCGGTGATCGGCCTCAATAGGTCGAGCGAGTTGGTGGCCATGCGCGCAGCCGGCGTCTCGGCGTGGCGCTTTCTGACGCCGTCCGCGTTCGCCGGCATCGTGCTCGGGATCATCACGGTCACCGCGCTCAACCCGCTCGGCGCGCACCTCTTCCAGGTCTTCGAGTCCGAGAAAGAGGACGCGCTGTCGCCCTCCTCGCAAAGCTCGGACGGCGCTGGCGTTTGGATCCGTCAGGGTGACGAAGAAGGGCAGATCGTCATCCACGCCGACGAAGTGGCCGACACCGGCGCAACTTTGCGCGGCGTGACGTTCATGTTCTTCGAGCAGCAGCAGAATGCGCTGCGCTTCACGCGCCGCATCCGGGCGGAGACCGCCGAGCTGCGACCTGGCTTCTGGCAATTGACCAACCTGGTCGAGGCGATCCCGGGCGGACGGCCGATGCGCAGCACCCACCTCGCTATCCCCACGAGCCTGAGCGAGACCGAAATGATCGACCGGTTCGTGACGCCTGCCTCACTCTCGTTCTGGCAGCTGCCTCCGTTCATCCAGGAAGCCCGTGAGGCGGGGTTCGCGCCGACGCGGTACGAACTGAAGTGGCAGAGCCTATTGGCTTACCCGCTGCTGCTGGCGGCCATGGCGGGCTTGGGGGCAGCCTTTTCGCTGCAGTTGCAGCGGTTGGGCAACTTGGCCCGCTGGGGCGCCGCCGGGGTGGGTATCGGGCTCTTTCTGTTCTTCTACAGCCAGCTCGCCGGCGCCTTCGCCATGACCCAGGCCGTGCCGGCCGCGGTGGCGGCCTGGAGCGCGCCGCTCGCCGGGGTGTTCATCGCCCTTTCCATCGTCGCTTTCATGGAAGACGGCTGAGCTGCCACAGGCGCTGGAAACGATTCCCCGTGCGGCTTCCGGCGCTGGACGCCCCGTAGTTCAGCCGGTTAGGTAAGGTCGGGGAGTCGCACAGAGGGATGCGGATGCGCCGTTCGGGGGAGAACGATCGAGCCGAACGCGCGCCGATCGGTTGGGCCGCGCTCGCCGCGGCGCTGGCCGTCAGCGTGGCGCCGGCCGCGCTCGCCCAGACCGAAGCGCAAGCGACCGATCCGGCCCAGGCGCCGACCGTCCAGAACCCCGATGCGGTCTTGCTCGAAGCCGACGTCCTGACCGACGACCAACAGGCCGGCACCATCACCGCCGAAGGCAACGTTCAGGTGCGCTATCAGGGCCGCACGCTGCGCGCCGACCGGCTGATTTACGATCTCAACGGCGGCTCGGTGCGCGCCTCCGGAAATGTCGAGATCGCCCTCGAAGACGGATCGGTCACCTACGCCGACGCCATCGATGCGGACGAAGCGCTCAATGTCGGCGCCGCGAGTGAACTGCGCGCTCGGCTCGGGCAGAACGGCACGCTCGCAGCGCGCCAGGCGCTGCGTCACGGCGAAGGCGAAAGCGAACTTCGCAACGTCATCTACACCAGCTGTCCGATCTGCGAGGCGGGCGATCGTCCGCCGACGTGGAGCCTGCGCGCGCGGCGCGCGGTGCAGGATCGCGAGAGCCGCACGATCTCGTATTACGGCGCGGTGGTCGAAGTGGCCGGCGTTCCGGTGCTCTATCTGCCCTACATCGCGCACCCCGATCCCACCATCGAACGCGCGTCCGGATTCCTGCCGCCGAACATCGGCCGCAACCGCCGGCTCGGCGCTTTCTACGCACAGCCCTATTATTGGGCGATTTCGCCGTCGCAGGATCTGACAACGACGCTGCGCCTGCACAGCAATGTCAATCCGCTGATCGGCCTTGAGTATCGCAAGGCGTTCTGGTCCGGCGAACTCGAGATCGACACCACGTTCACGCAAGAAGAACTGTTCGACACCGACGGCGATACCTTCGGCGACGAACTCTTCCGTTACAGCGCTTTCGCGGAAGGCCGCTTCGACATCAGCGAACAATGGGAATGGGGTTTCGGCGTCGAGCGCACCTACGACGACGAATATCTGCGCCGTTACGACATTGACGGCACGGGCCAGCGCCGCGGACCCTACATTGGCCACGACACGCGGCTTATTTCGCAGTTGTTTGCGATCGGCCAGAGCGCGCACTCCTATTCGTCCATCACCGCCGCGAGCTTTCAGGGCTTGCGCGAGACGGACACCTCCGACCTGTTGCCGGTGATCCTGCCGTTTGCCGAAACCGAGTACGTGTTCACAGAAGGCGTGCTCGGCGGCCAGGTGCGCGCGCAGGCCAACACCGCTGTGCTGATGCGGGACGACAACCCGGACACGGTCGCGTTCGAGGGCAGCGATGGACGCTTCTCGCTCGGCCTCACATGGCGGCGCGACGTGGTGTTCGGACCGGGCATCGTGTTCAGCCCGATGGCGCACGTGCGCGGCGATGTGTTCAGCGTTGAAGACACGCCGGACGATTACGAAACCTTCGGCCGCGGCCTGGGCATGGGCGGCGTCGAAATCAGCTGGCCGTTCATGCGGCCGGGCGAGCGCTTCGATCTGGTGGTCGAACCAGTGGTGATGGCCTCTTACGGCAGCGTCGACGCCGAAGACCCGCGCATCGTGAACGAAGACAGCCTTGCGTTCGAACTCGACGACTCCAACCTCTTCCGCCCCAACGCAGCGCCCAATTACGACCTTTGGGAGCCGGGCGGGCGCGTCAGCGCCGGCGTCCGCGCCACAGCGCGCGCTCGCTCGGGCGAGAGCGCCTCGCTCATCTTCGGCCGCCGCTGGCGCGAGGAGCAGGCCGTCGGCTTCACGCCGGAAAATAACCTCGGCGGCGAGAGTTCGGATTGGGTGGCTGGCATCCAAGCCGATCTCGGCAGCGGCTTTGGCACGGAGGCTCGGTTCCGTCTCGACGAGGACACCCTGGAAGTCCAGCGCATGGACTTCTCGGTTCGCGCGTCGGCCGGGCGCTTCAATGGCGCGGTCCGCTACTTCACCGTGGACGAGGACTTGCTGCTCGATCCAACCGCGCCCAACGAGGAAATCCAGGCCTCTCTCGGCGCCGAGCTTGCGCGCGGTTGGCGCATGCAGCTTGGCCTGACCCGCGACCTAGATTCAGACATAAATCTGCGCCAGGACATCCGCGCGATCTATGAGGACGATTGCACGTTCCTCGAGATTGCCTACACGCGCTCCGAGACGCGTCGGGGAACGATCGGACCTGATGAGGGACTTCAGATCAGGATCGGACTGCGCTCGCTTGGGGTGTTCGGCGGGAGCTGAGGCGGAGAGACCATGAACTTGAAGCATTTGACTGCAGCGGCGGCCCTTGCGGCTGCGCTGACCGGCGCCGCCTCGCCGGCCGCGGCCCAATACGCAGAGGGCGTCGCGGCCGTCGTCAACGACCACGTCATTTCCACTTTTGACGTCCGCCAGCGGGCGACGCTGCTCTTGGTTTCCTCGGGCATTCAGTCCACGCCGGAAATGATGCAGCGGGCGCAGGCGCAAGCGCTTCGCGACCTTATCGACGAGCGCTTGCAGCTGCAGGAAACACGAGACCAATACGAGATCACGATCGAGCCGGCCGAGATCGACCGCCGTATCGCGGACATCGCGCGTCAGAACAATACGGATGCGGACGGACTCGCGCGCCAACTTGCCGCCGACGGCGTCTCCATTTCCACGCTGCGCAGCCAGATCGAAGCCGACATCGCCTGGTCCCGGCTGATGGGCGGCCTCTACGGCACGCGCCTGCGCATCTCGGAAGCCGACATCACCGAAACGCAACAGCGCATCGCCGCCGCCGCCACGCGCCCGCAATACCAGATTTCGGAAATCTTCCTGCCGGCCGAGACGCCCGAACAATTCACGGAAATGGAACAGGGCGCCATGCGCCTGCTGCAGGAAATGCAGCGGGGCGCACCCTTCCCGATGGTGGCTCGCCAATTCTCGGCAGCGCCCTCGGCGGCCGCTGGCGGCGACAT
>DASPMA010000256.1:0-4202 GCA_035627335.1 Binatia bacterium | reverse complement strand
TCCTCCGTGCAGGCGGTGACGCGCGTTTCGAGGCGCACGTCCACGCCTTTGCGCCTGAGCGCGCGCCGCGCGTATTGTGACAGGCGATCGGGATAAGCGGACAGGATGCGCGACGCCGCTTCAATGAGCACGATGCGCGCGCGCCTGGGATCGATGCGGCGGAAATCGCGACGTAGCGTCTGGCGCGCGACTTCGGCGATAGCGCCGGCGAGTTCGACGCCGGTCGGGCCGCCGCCGACGATGATGAAGGTGAGCAGTGCTTGCTGGCGCTCAGGGTCGGTTTCGATTTCGGCGCGCTCGAAGGAGCACAGCAAGCTGCGACGGATTGCGCGCGCGTCGGTGAGGTCCTTGAGGCCGGGGGCGACGCGCGCCCACTCGTCGTGACCAAAATAGGAATGTGCGGCGCCGGTCGCGAGCACGAGAAAATCGTAGGGCGTCTCGCCGGCGTCGCTTCGCACGACTTTCCGCTGCTGATCGACGTCCGTGACATTGGCCATCAGCGTCGTGACGTTGGCCTGATGGCGCAGGACTTCGCGGATCGGCCAAGCGACGTCATTCGGCGCGAGCGCGGCAGTCGCGACCTGGTAGAGCAGCGGCTGGAAGGTGTGGTGGTTGTGGCGGTCGATCAGGACGACGTCCGCATCGACGCGCTTCAACCCCTTGGCGCACTCAAGCCCGCCAAAGCCGGCGCCGACGATCACGATGCGCGGACGCGGTGAAGCCGGCACGGCGCGCGCTGTGGGCGCGCTACTTTCCGCCGGATGCAGCTCTTCTCGAACGCTCATGACGGCGTGTCCCCGGGCCAGAGTGGCCTGGGCCAGATATAATGCCTGGCCGCGCGCAGCTACAGGATTGGTCTCCCGCGTGCGACGCTATGACGACCGCGCGCCGGCTCGCTGGTCGACGTCGTCGCGCAGAAGGCCGATGCCGGTCGCGATGATCCAGACGGTTAGGCCCAGGAAGCCGCCAATGGTCGCATAGCTGAACAACTCGCCTGATTGGCCGAGTGCGAGAGACAGCCCTTCACCGGTGCCAAGCGCGATTGCGAGCGAAGCGATGAAACCGAGCGCGGCAGAGGTGCGTTTGCGCTCGCCCCATTGCAGCAGCGCGAGCATCGACACGAACAGCGCCGTCAGCAATTGCCCGAGATGTTCGCCGATGGCGACGCCGCCATAGCGGTTGAGGATGTCGAAGGCGCGTTCGGCGGCGGCTTGTGCTTCGGGCGATGCGGCGGGGTCGGCGTAAGCGGCGGCAAGAGTCGGGATCACGAACACCCAGCGCCAGAGGCCGATTGCCTGCACGACGCCGGCCAACGCGCCCGTGATTGCTGCGCCGACAGCAAGCGACGGCCGCTCCGCCACTCGCCGCGGCGTGAGCGAGAGCGCGATTGCAAGCGGCGCAAGCGCCAGGGCGCAGAGGGCGAACGCATGCCACGTGAGGATAAGTTGAGCGCCGCCGGCTCGGAACATTGCCAGCGCTTCGCCCGGATCGCGCCGCAGGACGTCGGGATAATCGAAGGTGGCCGCCAGAACGGCGTACGGCACATTGAACGCCAGCGCAAAAAGGATTGCGCTAACCGCCGTTACTGGACGCGCGTTCTTGCTCATTCGATCCCCCGCAAACCAGCCATAGAGCATGCCGGATCGAGAGTCCCGAGAAAGGGTTCAGCTGCGCCAAACGCAGCCCAGTAAGGCGGCATCGGCGCCCAGAGTTAAGTCTGCTAGTTTCCGGTGCATGAGCGATTCCGCGTTGATCGAGGCATTTCTCGAAATGCTCTCCGCCGAGCGCGGGGCGCGGGCGAATACGCTCGACGCGTACGCGCGCGATCTGGAAGACGCGCGCGCCGAAATGCGCGGCGGGCTGAAGGGCGGCGGCGCGGAAGCGATCGAGGCGTATGTTGCGGGGCTGGCGAGGCGCGGGCTGTCGGCGGCGACCGCGCGGCGGCGCATCTCGGCGCTGCGGCAATTCTATCGCTTCCTGCTGCAGGAGAATGTGCGCGGGGACGATCCGACCTCGCGGCTCGATGCGACCAAGCGCGCACGGTCTCTGCCGAAGACGCTTTCGTCGGATGAGATCGCGCGCCTGATCGAGGTCGCGGAGACGCCCCGGGACAAGGCGCTGATCGAATTGCTCTATGGCGCGGGCTTGCGTGTGAGCGAACTTGTGTCGCTGCCGCTGCGGTCGGCGCCGAAACCTGGCCAAGCGCACATGGTGGTGGAAGGCAAGGGCGGCAAAGAACGCATCGTTGTGCTGGGCGGGCCGGCGCTGAAGGCGCTCGACGCGCACCTGACGGCTCGCGCGGCGGTGCTGCCGAAGAACGAAGCGCAGCGCGAGAAGGCGCAGCGCTGGCTGTTTCCATCGGCCAGCGCCGCCGACGGCAAACTCACGCGGCGGCGCGTGGCGCAGATCCTGGAAGCGGCGGCGGCGAAAGCTGGGATCGATCCGGCGCGCGTCTCGCCGCACGTGCTACGGCACGCATTCGCAACGCATCTGGTCGAAGGCGGCGCTGACTTGCGGACCGTGCAGACACTGCTCGGCCACGCCGATATCGCCACGACGCAGATTTACACGCACGTCGCCGAAGGGCGATTGAAGACGCTGGTGGAGACGAAGCACCCGCTGGCGCGGAAGCGGAAATAGCGGCTTCACCTTGAATCAATGGCTCGACGGTGCGATGTGAGCGGCATGACCATGCCCGCTTCCGCCGCAGAGCCAGGCCGTGCGACGGCGTTTGCCGTCTATGTGCTTTATCTGCTCAGCATTCCGAGCTTGGCTATTTTTGCGCTGGTTGGCGTGATCGTCGCGTTGACGGGGCGCGTCGGCGCCGGACCGATTGCGCGTTCACACCTGGACTTTCAGATCAACATCTGGATGACGGCGTTCTGGGTGACGATCGGCTTGGCGCTGCTGGCGGTCATCGGCGCTGTGTTGACGATCATCCTGATCGGATTTCCAATTCTGTGGATCGTAGGCTTGCTCGCGCTCGCGCTGATGATCTGGTTCACGGTCATGAGCCTGCTCGGCTTGCTCGCGCTGATCGACAACCGCCCGCGCTAGGAGACACACCATGCAAGCTTGGATTTTGCTCGGCCTCGCGGGGCTGGCAGAGATCGTCTGGGTGATCGGCCTCAAATATTCCGAGGGCTTCACTAAGCCGATGGCGTCGATCGTCACCGTGGTTGCGCTCGCCATATCGATGGTGCTGCTTGGCTGGGCGGTAAAGACGCTGCCGATCGGCACGGCCTACGCGGTCTGGACCGGGATCGGCGCGGCGGGCGCCGCGATCGCAGGGCTCTTCCTGTTCGGCGAAAGCGCGAACGCGATGCGACTCTTGTGCATCGTGCTGATCATCGCGGGCGTGGCGGGGCTCAAGCTCTCAACTCC
The DNA here is from genome assembly GCA_035627335.1 of Binatia bacterium. Lineage (GTDB taxonomy): Bacteria > Pseudomonadota > Alphaproteobacteria > Caulobacterales > Aquidulcibacteraceae > Vitreimonas. The sequence goes on along the minus strand of DASPMA010000256.1, from coordinate 818 downwards.
TGCCTGACTGCTCTTGCGCGCCGCCCCGGCCGGGTTCTAATGCGCGCGGGAGCAGACGCGTTGCCGCTCATCAGGCGCAAGCACGGGACGATCAAGGGCTACGTCCACGACTGGCTGGAGCCGGACCAGCCGGGCGGACTCAATTTCTTCAGTGGCACCATCATCGCGTTGGTGATCATAAGCTTGATTTCGCTCGCGCTCGAAACCGAGGCGATGCGCGGGGATACGCCGTTCGAGCCGTGGGTGCTGCCGGCGACGCAAACGATTAACACCGCGATCGTCATCATCTTCGCGATCGAGTTCGCGCTGCGCTTTTGGTCCGAAGGCGAGAACCCGCGGCACAAAGGCGTGATCGGCCGGCTGCGTTTCCTGACGCGCTTCATCACCATTGCCGACATCGTGGCGTTTCTGCCCGAGCTCATCGTGATGCTGTTCGTCCCCCACCTGGCGGGCGGATGGCTGGCGGCGCTGCGGGCGCTGCGGCTGTTCCGTCTCTTCAAGCTGGCGCGCTACGTGCCGGCTTTCGCGATTGTCGGCGCTGCAGTGGCGCGCGCTTGGGCCCCTTTGATGGCCGCGCTCGCGGTCGCGACGGCGCAGCTCTACATCGCCGCAATGATGCTCTACTTCATCGAAGGCGCCTCAAAGCCGGAGCAGTTCGGATCGATCATGCGCTCGTTGTGGTGGGCGATCGTGACGCTAACGACGGTCGGCTACGGGGACGTGTATCCGGAGACCGTGCTTGGCCGCGTCGCGGCGGGGCTGGTGGCGCTGGCGGGCATCGGCATCGTGGCGATGCCGACCGGTATTCTGGCTTCGGC
>DASPMA010000255.1:0-7075 GCA_035627335.1 Binatia bacterium | reverse complement strand
GTCGCGCACGTCCGCGCCGTTGAAGCGGAGCACGATGTCGCCCGCACGCAGGCCAGCGCGCGCTGCAGGGCCGTTTGGCGTTATACGCGTCACCACGGCGCCCGCATCGCCGCGATGGCCGGCGCGCTCAGCAATAGGCGGGGTGACGTTCGCCAGCCGGACGCCGAGCCAACCGCGGCGCGTTTCGCCGTAACGCAGCAGCTGGTCGACGACGGGACGAACGATGGACGTTGGCGTCGCAAAGCCGACGCCGACGCTCGCCCCCGTCGGCGAAACAATGGCGGTGTTCACGCCGATCACTTCGCCGTCCATGTTGAACAGCGGACCGCCAGAATTGCCCCGATTGATGGCGGCGTCGGTCTGGATGAAGTCATCATAACGACCGGCGTCGATGTTGCGGTTGCGCGCGGAGACGACGCCCACGCTGAGCGAGCCGCCAAGGCCGAACGGATTGCCAATGGCGAGCACGATGTCGCCCACGCGCGCGCTGTCGCTCTCGCCCATGTACACATACGGGAGCGGCGTGCGTGTTTGCACGCGCAGCACCGCGATGTCGGTTGCGGGATCGCGGCCAACGACAGTCGCCTGAAAACGCTGGCCGTTCTGCAGGATCACTTCGATCGCGTCGGCAGCTTCGATGACGTGGTTATTGGTGACGACAACACCATCACCCGAGATGATGAAGCCGGAACCGAGCGAGGTGATCTGAGCCCCGCCCTGCGCGAGGCCTTCGTTGAAGCGTTCGAGCGGAGAGCCCGGCGGAAAGCGCGGCAGTTCATCCACACCCTCGACCCGCTGGCTGGTGGCGATGTTCACCACCGCCGGCGACAGCCGCTCGGCCAGATCGGCGAAGCCGTCGGCTGGATAGCGCGACTGCGCTAGCGCCGGCGCGAAAGCGAGCGTGACCAGGGCGAAGGCGGCAAGTGCGGCGCGCATGACGTAAGGGAGTAGGGGAGTAGGGCAGTAAGGCAATAGGGCAATTGCGGTTTCAAAGCCCCTACTCCCCTACTCCCTTACTGCCCTACTCAGTTATCGCCCGCCCCGCCGGCTTTGCATGTATCGGAAGAAGTCGCTGTCGGGCGGGACCACGATGGGCGTGTTGGCGTCAAGCGCGGTGTCGTAGGCGCGCATGGAACGGTAGAAGGCGGCGAACTCCGGATCGCGGCCATAGGCGCGGGCGAAGATGCGCGCGCGTTCGGCGTCGCCTTCGCCACGCAGGCGCTCGGATTCTTCTTGCGCGGTAGCGCGGATGATGGCCGCGTCGCGTTCGCCTTCGGCGCGGATGCGGCCAGCGACCTGCTGGCGCTCGGACCGCATGCGCTCATAGACCCGATCGCGGGTTTCATCCGGCAGATCGGCTGCGCGAATGCGGACATCGACGACGTTGACGCCCAGTTCGGTCGCGGCCGAAGCGTTCAAGTCCGCCTCGATCCGTTGCATCAGCTCCGCACGGCGCCCTGAAATAATGTCATTCGACGTAGCGCCGCCCAGGGCGCGGCGGATGGCGGATTCCGCGAAGGTCTCGAGGCGAGAGGCCCCGCCCTCTTCGCTAATGGCGCTTTGATAGAAGCGGCGCGGATCGGTGATGCGCCAGCGCACGACGGCGTCGACGATGAGCCGTTCCTGGTCCGAGGCGACAATAGGCTGGCCTTCGAGGGTCAGGCCGATGTTGCGCTTATCATAGATGGTGACGCTGTCGACGAACGGGATCTTGAGATAGACGCCCGGCTCGTTTGTGCCGACTTCGTTGACGGCGCCGACGAACTCGCCGAAGCGCAGAATGATCGCCTGGCGATCCTGGCGCACGACATAGATCGTGTTGGTGACGACGATCAGCGCTATCAGCGCGGCGACGCCAATGACGAGGAGGTTGCGTTGCATCAGCGCGCTCCCTCGGCTTGAGCGGGCGCATTGCGGCGCACCATCCCGTCGAGCGGCAGGTACGGCACGGCGCCGCCGCGCTGATCGAGAATGATCAGGTTGCCGCGCTGGTAGACGCGTTCCATCGTTTCCAGATAGAGCCGATCACGTGTGACTTGCGGCGCCTGGCGATATTCGGCGTGTACGGCGATGAAGCGCTCTGCCTCGCCGGTCGCTTCCAGCACCACGCGCTCGCGATAGCCTTGCGCCTCGTTGACAATGCGGGCGCGGTCGCGCTCGGCGTTGTTGGTTAAGGTTTCGGCGTCCTGGCCGGCGTTGACGACATCGTTGAACGCTTCGATCACCGCGGACGGCGCTGCGGCGCGCAAGAGTTCAACCTGCAGCACCTGAACGCCGGATTCGTACTCATCCAGCACTTGCTGCATTAGCGTTTCGACGCCCTCTTCCACTGCGCCGCGTTCAGTCGTGATGATCGGTTCGAGCAGACGGCGGCCGATGACTTCTCGCATCGCGCTTTCGGCGACCGCGCGCACGGCTTGGTCCGGTTCGCGAACATTGAACACGAAGTCGCGGACGTTCTTGATGTTGTAATAGATGCGGAAGTGAATCTCGACGATGTTGCGGTCGCCGGTGATCATCAGGCTTTCTTCGGGAAGATCGGATGCTCGGTTCTGATTGGTGCTGGTGAAGCCGATCTCTGCCGTACGCTGGCCGGTGACGTTGAGCACGCGCACGCCTTCGATCGGCGCGGGCGCATGCCAATGTGCGCCGGGGCCAGTGGTGCGGTTGTACTCGCCGAGCCGCGTGATGACCGCCTGCTCGCCTTCGTCGACGAGATAGATGCCGCTGAGCAGCCAGCCGACGAACAGGATCGCGGCAATGACCGGCAACGAGATCGGGCCGCGCCCGCCGGGCGCGCGCCCGCCGTCGCCGCCGAAGCGGAAGCGCTCGCGCCACTGGCGCATCAGTTCTTCAAGGTCAGGTCCTTGCTGCGGCGGCGTGCGCGGCGGCTGGCCCCACGGACGGCGCGGTCCGCCGCCCCACGGTCCCTGCCCGCCGCCGGAGCCGCTCGACTGATCGTTCCAAGGCATTTCGAAACTTTTCCCCGCCCGTTCTGAGGGTATTCGCGCGCGCGTTCTGCGGCGGATGCGGCGGCTTGCGGCGCCGCCGATCGCGCCGATATGTCCCCGCTGTGGTATGGGATCAAGCATGAACAACCGGTTGGCGCGCCTCCAAGATCAGTTGAAAGAACGCCTCGATGCGATCGGCGACCCGCTGACCGGCAAGGGTTTGTTCACATCCGGCCGCGTCGCGGGGCTCGAAGCGAGCGGCGACGGAAAGGTCTCGTTCACAATCGAAGCGCCAGCTGAGGCGGTGCAGCAATATGTCGAAATACGCGATCGCGCCGAAGCGGAGGCGCGTGCTTTGCGCGGCGTGACGAGCGTGATCGCGGTGCTGACGGCGCACGAAGCAAAGCCCGCGAAGAACGGCGGCATTGCGCGCGTGAAGCATGTGATCGCGGTGGCGAGCGCCAAGGGCGGCGTCGGCAAATCTACGGTCGCGGTGAACCTTGCGTGCGCTTTTGCCGCGCTCGGTTTGCGCACTGGCCTTCTGGATCTCGACGTCTACGGGCCCTCCGCGCCGACGCTGCTCGGCGTTGCCGGCAAGAAGCCGAAGATGAACCCCGACAAGACGCTGCAGCCGCTCGAAGCGCATGGGCTGAAGACGATGTCGATCGGCTACCTGGTCGATGCGGACTCCGCCATGATCTGGCGCGGCGCCATGGCGACGAGCGCGGTGCGGCAAATGCTCGACGATGTCGCCTGGGGCGAGCTCGATGTGTTGCTGCTCGACCTGCCGCCGGGCACGGGCGACGTGCAGGTGACGCTCGTGCAGCGCGTGCCGCTTGCGGGCGCGGTGATCGTCTCAACGCCGCAGGAGATGGCGCTCGCCGACGTGCGGCGCGGCATCGCCATGTTCGAGAAAACCCACGCGCCGATCCTCGGTGTGATCGAAAATATGGCCTACTTCGAAACTGGCGACGGCGCGCGCACCTACATCTTCGGCCAGGCCGGTGCGCGGCGCACGGCTGAAGCTGCTGGCGTCCCATTTCTCGGCGAGATTCCTATCGATGTCGGCCTGCGCGAGGCCAGCGACGCTGGTGCGCCGCTGGTCGCAGCGCGGCCCGAGCATCCGGTTTCACAACGTTTCTGCGCACTCGCCGAAGCGGCGCTCGCCAACGTAACGCGCGCGAGCAAGCCGGCGCCGAAGATCAGCGTGGTTTAAGTCAGCCTTTAGCGCGCGCGCTTGCGGCTGGATGATTTGCGGGCCGTGCTCTTTCGGCCGCCGCTCTTGCGTTTGCGCGTCGCCGCCGCCTTCTTGGCGGAGCGCGACTTCGCCGCCTTCGAGCGCCGCGCCGAGGCTGCGCCGCCTTTGCGCCCACCCTTTTTCGCCGGCGCCTTGTTGGTCTTCTTGCCGCGGCCCGAGCCCGACTTCTTGCCGCCGCCGCTCGAAGCATTCACCGTCGCCCAGGCGCGCCGCTCGGCTTCCTTCTTCGACGCGCCGCTCTTCTCGTAGCCTTCTTCGATGTGCTCGGCCTGGCGCTTCTGCTTGTTCGTGTAACTCGACTTGTCTCCGCGGGGCATGACGCATCTCCTTTTGCCGTTCCGTTTTTCCACAACGGTACGCGGCGAAGAGATGTTCCGGTGCGGGCATCGCGGACATGCATACGCGCCAAAGAAAAGCGGGGCCGCGCCCACCGCGACCCCGCTTCTTCGCTTAAGTCTATTCGCTTACGTCAGAAGCGGAATTCGAACACCACTTCGTGGGCATTCACGTCGAAACCCACGTCGCCAATGTTGTCGACGTTGAAGTAGCGATAGCCGATCCCGTACGAGAACCCGGAGTCGGTCCCCATCCGCACGCCGGCGCCGAGCTGCCACGCGAAGTGCTCGCCCTCGATGTCGGGGACCGCGCCGGCATAGTAGTAGGAGAACTCCAGACCAGTATCGCCCTCGACACTGGCAATGCCGGCGCCGCCGCCTGCATAGAAGGAGAAGTTGCCGGCCGACGGGAAGTTGTACCAGGCGTTCGCCATCAGCGAGTTTGACGTGAGGTCGCCGTCAACAGCGAGGCCGTCGTAGTAGTAATCGTAGCCGTAATAACCGACCCAATCGACTCTCACGCTGTCGTCGTCAACGCCCCACTGGCGGTGCGCGAGTTCGACCTCGGCGGTCCAGTTGCCGGTGTTCACGCCGAACGCAGCGCCGACAACGAAGCCAGACTCCGTATCGACCCCGTCGACCTCGTAGTTGTAGTACGGGCCTGAGAAGCGCCCTTCGCTCAGGTCGTCGACGTCGCTGAAGCCGCCGAACAGACGCCATTGCGTATCGGCAGATGCTGCGGACGGAACAGCCACCAAGCCAGCGGCGATGGCCGCCGTTGTGAGCCACTTATTCGACATGTGGAGACCCCCTTTGCTCCTCATCCCCTGTGAACGGAGCTTTAACCCTAAGAAAGCATCGCCCGCGCGGGCGATCAAGGCAAAAACCGAGCGGGCATGTGTTCGATCACAGGCGCCAGATGGCGCTCGTAATTACGCCATCGGCCGCTTGAGGAGCTATAGAGCGGGTTGCGGACCTGCCAGGAGCTGGGGGTCGAAACCCGGCGCTCGTTCTGGGCAAATGCGAGGACGCCTTGGTCCCACTCGAGGCCCGTGAAGGAGACCAGTGCGCGCGACTGATCTTCCTGATTCTCTACCATTTTTTCATAGTGGAGCGGGTGGATGCAGTCCCCGGCGACGCCGCTCCAGTGCTCCATCAGCTCTCGGTAAAGCACGTAATAGGTGGTAAGCCCTTCCAGCGACTGGTTGTAGTCATGCGTCTGCGCGAAGTCGTGCTGGAAGCAGGAAAGGATCGTGTCGGCCGGGTTTCTGATGCAGTGCACAACGCGCAAATTCTGAAACATGATGCGCAAAAACCCCAGTGACAGGAAGTTGTGGGGCATCTTGTCGGTGAAGCGCGCCGACAACTGGTCGATAGCGCCAATCTTGCGCAGGTAGCGGAAGGCGAATGACGCGACGGTTTCGCGGCTGAGGGCGACCGTGGCGGAGGGATATCTGCCGCTGGGGACGTAGTCCCGAATGCTGGCGGTCAGCTGACCCACAAATTCCAGTTCGCCCCCGCCATACACGTCCGGGTGCGACGCCAGGATTTGCTCCGCCAGGGTCGTGCCCGAACGAGGCATGCCGACGATGAAGACGGGCCGCTTGCTGGAGACGCCCCAATCCTTCCGCCCGGCGAAGAAGTTGGCATTGAAGACGTCCGCGATGTTCTTGAAATACTCGCTCGCCCGCTCGGCATTGAACGTGTGTGGATCCTGCTTCTTAGCGCGCGAGAAATATTCGAACGCGCGGTCGTATTCGCCCAGGTCGTCGAAAACCTTCCCGGCCGTGTAGCAAAGCACACGCATCTGGGACGATGGTTCTTTCGCCTTGGAAATCGCGTCCACGATCCCGTCGATGATGGGATCGCCCGGCTTTATCTTGGAGAGCTTGGCCAGGGCCTGCCAGGCGAACGCGTGTTGCGGCGTATATTTTATGATCTTCAGCAGCAGCTCGCGCGCTTCGTCCTTCTTGCCAAGGTCGCTCAGCAGGCGCGCATGCTCGACATCGGCTGTAAGCGAGCCGCCCTTCTTCTCGCGCAGCGCGTTGATGAAATACTCCGCCTCGTCGAGATTGCCGGCTTGACGGTGCGCTTGGATCAAATTGCCAAGACTTTCGGTCAGGTTCGGCGATAGCGAAAGCGCGTGCTCCAAAGAGTCGATCGCCTGCTCAAACCGCCGCGCGCGCACCGAAGCGCGGCCAAGGTTGTTGAGGATGTTGGGGTCTTTTGGACGCAGCCGCGCCGCGCGGCTCAGTAAATCTAGCGCGCGGTCGTTTTTGTTCTTTTCGGACTGGATGACGCCAAGCAGGTTCAGCGCATCGGGCTGGCCGGGGGCCTCGTCCAGGATGCGCATATAGAGTTCTTCGGCCTCGTCGGTCTTGCCGCCCTGGTGCAGTTTCACGGCGCGATCGAGTTCGCCTTGCAGGCGCGCGACATCGAGCGGGGTTGGCGGACGGGCGGGTGGCATGTGCTTGGCTTATCCCCAAAGAGCGCGCCGTTCTGCGCCGAACCCGCGGGGCGAGGCAAGCGGG
>DASPMA010000254.1:0-4701 GCA_035627335.1 Binatia bacterium | reverse complement strand
GGTCGGTCCAGTTGTCGCCCCCGTCCGGCGCAGTCAGAGCTGATGTAGCGACCTGCCCCGAGACATTGATGATGCCGAGGGGACCGGCGATCTGATCCCCGGACTCACGGCCGGCGAAGATCGCGCCGATGTAGGCGCCCGTCTGTGCGACGATGCCCCATGTGTTTGCCGCGCCCACGCCGAGCGCTTCGACCGGACCGAACCGCTCCACGCGACGCTCGGATGGCAAGGCCATCGGCCCGGACACGCCGAGCACGCCGCGCCCGTTCGCACTTGTCGGGGTGATCGTCATGGACAGCGTGTCTTGACCGCGGCGCACAACGACCGGAAGCGGGCGGCCCGCCGAGGGGGCAACCTCCGCCTGCAGGTCCGTGAAATTTGCCACGGAGCGGCCGCTGACGGTGACGATAATGTCCCCCTGCTGCAGGCCCGCGCTTGCGGCGGCGCTGTTGGGCGCAACCGTGGCAATGCGGGCAGGCAATGCATCCACGTCGGTGATGTCGCGACCCATGATGAGCGCGATGAGCGCGAACGCGAGGATCGCGAAAATGAAGTTGAAGACCGGACCCGCGGCCACGACCAAAGAGCGCGTCAGCAGCGGCTGGGCGTGAAAGAGGCCCTTGGCGCGCGCTTCGGCCAGCGCAGCCGGATCGTCGAGCTGCTCCCGCGGCGCCGTTGACATCGCGTCGGCGTCATCGGCGAACTTGACATAGCCGCCAAGCGGCAGTGCGCCCACCTTCCACTGCACGCCTTGCTTGTCGCGCCAGCCGAGCAAAGACTTGCCGAAGCCGATGGAAAAGGTGTCGATCGCAACCTTGCGCCAGCGCGCGACTTGGAAGTGACCGTATTCGTGGACGAAAACAACGACGCTGAGCACCACGACGAACGACGCGGCGTAGATCAGGATGCCCTGGAGACTCTGCAGCAAATCGGGCATTCGAACGCTTCCTCCGCGCCTTGTTCTGTATGGAGCGCCCGTCAGCCTTAAGCTGCAGCCAGACTTCCCGCAATGCGTTGCGCCGCGCGCCGCGCGGCCTGATCCACCGCCCCCACTTCAGCCAGGGAAATGGGCGTTTTTGCGATAAGTCCTGCTTCGCTCCCCTCCAGCACAGCTAGAGCTTCCTCGACTATTCGGCCGATGTCGAGGAACCCAATTCGCCCGGCCAGGAAGGCTCCGACGGCGATTTCGTTCGCCGCGTTGAGGGCGTTCGCACGGCTTGGCCCCGCTCGGAGGGCGGAACGAGCCAGGCCGAGGGCCGGAAAGCGCTCCAGGTCCGGGGTCTGGAAATCCAGCGCGCCCGTGGCCGCGAGATTGAGGCGCGGGGTGGCGACGGCGGCCCGGTCCGGCCAAGCCAGGGCGTAGGAGATCGGCGTGCGCATGTCCGGCGCCGAGAGCTGCGCGAGGACCGAGCCGTCGCAGTAGTGGACCAGGCTATGGACGATGGACTGGGGGTGGATCAGGACCTCGATTCGGTCCTCGGGGGTGTCGAATAGGTACGACGCCTCGATCAGCTCCAGGCCCTTATTCATGAGCGTGGCGCTGTCCACCGAGATCTTCGCCCCCATAGACCAGTTGGGATGGGCGCAGGCCTGCTCGGGGCGGGCCGCGGCCATGGCCTCGCGAGTCCAGGTGCGGAAAGGTCCGCCGGAGGCGGTAAGGGTTAGCCGGTCGACCCGCGCCGGGTGCGTCAGCACCTGGAAGATGGCGTTATGCTCGGAATCCACTGGCAGCAGCGTGGCGTCATGCTGGCGCGCGGCGGCGAGCACCAGTGGACCGGCGCAGACGAGGCATTCCTTGTTGGCAAGCGCCACCAGCGCCCCACGGCGGATGGCGGCCATGGTGGGTTCGAGGCCCGCGGCGCCGACGATCGCCGACATGACCCAATCGGCCGGACGACTGGCGGCTTCAATGAGCGCTTGCGGTCCGGCTCCAACTTCAATGCCGGCACCCCCGAGCGCTTCACGCGCTTGACCTAGTAGATCGGCATCCGCGACCGCCGCGTAACGCGGGTTGAGGCGGCGGCATGCGTCGGCGAGACCGGCAATGTTGCGCCCGGCGGTGACGGCTTCGACAGGGACGTCTTCGCCCTCCGCGCGCAATTGTTCGATCACTTCGATCGTCGATTGGCCGATCGAGCCGGTGACGCCGAGAATTGAAACACTCCGGCTCATGGGAGTCCAGCGCCGAACAGCGGCGCGAGATTGGCGTCGGAGGCGAAGACGGCGCCGGCGAGCAACGTCGCGGCCATCAAGCCATCGATGCGGTCGAGCACGCCGCCGTGGCCTGGGATGAGGCGGCTTGCGTCTTTCACGCCGAAGCGGCGCTTGAGGAATGACTCGATCAAATCGCCCATGAGGCCCGTGAATGCGATCAGTGCGCCAATGGCGAACCATGCCACGCGCAAGTCGGGCGGGGTCTGGAACAGAGTGCCGCAGCCGGCGCCCGCCGCAGCGCCTGCGATGACGCCAGTGATGATGCCGGACCAGGTCTTCTTGGGCGACAGACCCTCCGCTACCTTCGGCCCGCCGATCAGCTTACCGCCGAAATACGCAAAGCTGTCCGCCGCCCAGATGATGGCGAATAGCGCGAGGACGGTTTCAAGACCTTCAGCGCCGCGCGTGCGCAACCAGAGAAAGACAGCCGCAGGGAGCCCGATGTAGATGGCGCCCCCTGCCGTTTCGACGATGCCAACGAGCGAGCGGCGGCGCGTGGCGGAGATAGCGGCGCACGCTCCAAGCCACATGACCGCGTAGTCGAGGCGCTGCCAGCTCGCAAACATCACCGCGCCCAGCGAACCGGCAAGCGAAAAAGCAAATGCGGGGACGAGCTGCTCCGGTTCGCTCATGCGCGCCCATTCGTAGCTCATGGCCACGACGGCGGCGCCACACGCGCCTGCGAGCCAAGGCCCGCCGAACCATGCGGCGACAACCGCCAGCGTTGCGAGGATGAGCCCTGACGCGACGCGCGCGCCGAGGTCGGACCAATCCGTGCGCTCGAGATGCGCGCGCGCCTGATCAGGCGGGTGCAGGATCGGATCCCCCAAAGCGGCGTTCGCGCTTGTTGTAAATGTCGATCGCTTCCTCGAGCGCGGCGCGATCGAAGTCTGGCCAGAGCACGTCGAGGAAGACGAGTTCGGTGTAGGCCGCTTGCCAGAGCATGAAATTGGAGAGCCGCGTTTCGCCGGAAGTGCGGATGAGGAGGTCCGGCGGCGGGAGCCCGGCGGTGTCGAGATAGGATTCGAAGCGCGCGGCTGTCACGTCGCCGGGGTCCAACTTGCCGTCGGCGACGTCCTGCGCGAGGCGGCGCGCCGCGCGCGCAATTTCGTCCTGGCCGCCGTAATTGAAGGCAATGGTGAGGTTCTGACTGTCGTTTTGGCGCGTGCGCGCTTCGGCGTTCTCGATGATCTCGGCGATATCGCCTTGCAGGCCACCGCGTTCGCCAATCACGCGGACGCGCACGCCTTCCTTGACGAGCCGATCGAGGTCGCGCGCCACATAAAGGCGCAGCAGGTCGAAGAGCGCGTTCACCTCTTCAACGGGCCGGCGCCAGTTCTCCGTGGAGAAGCCGAACACCGTGAGATGAGTGACCCCAAGCTCACCCGCTGCTTCCACCGTGCGGCGCAACGCTTCGACGCCTTCCGAGTGGCCGAAGGTGCGCGGACGGTTGCGTTGCTTGGCCCAGCGGCCGTTGCCGTCCATGATGATGGCGATGTGGCGAGGGATAAGCGCCGGCGCGGGGGTGGGAGATGGCTGAGCCATGCGAGGTGCTAGGTGCTAGGTGCTAGGTGTTAGGATTCCGGCGGAGACGCGCGCGCCCTAGCACCTAGAACCCAACACCTAACACTTAAACCTGCATGATCTCCTCTTCCTTGTGCCGGAACATTTCGTCGATCTTGCGAATGTGCTCGTCCGTGATCTTCTGCACTTCGTCGTTGTGACGTTTGTGCTCGTCCTGGCTGATGGCGTGATCCTTCTCGAGCTTCTTCAAGTGCTCCATCGCGTCCCGGCGCACGTTGCGTACGGCGACGCGCTGTTGTTCGGCGTACTTGCCTGCGACTTTCGCCAGTTCCGTGCGTCGTTCGCCGGTGAGCGGCGGGATCGGGATGCGAAGAGTTTGGCCGTCGACGATCGGATTGAGGCCGAGGTTTGCCGAGCGGATCGCCTTATCGACGGCGGAGACGACCGCCTTGTCCCATACCTGGACGGAAAGCATACGCGGCTCAGGCACGGACACGTTGGCGACCTGGTTGAGCGGGGATGTGGCGCCGTACGCTTCAACGGTGATGGGGTCGAGGATTGTCGCCGAAGCGCGGCCAGTGCGCAGACCGCCAAATTCGTGTTGAAGCGCGGTGAGCGCGCCGTCCATGCGCTTCTTGTAATCGTCGAGCTTGAAGGCTTGCGGTTGCGCCATGGGATGCGTCCTAGTCGCTGATAGTGGTGCAGACGCCGTGGCCGGCCAGAACTTCGGCCAGCGCGCCGCGTTTGTGAATCGAAAACACAACGATGGGGATGCCGTTATCGCGCATGAGCGCGATCGCGGAGGCGTCCATCACCTTGAGATCGCGCGCCAGCACTTCGTGATAGCTCAGCGTGTCGTAGCGCGTGGCGGATTTGTCTTTTTTCGGATCGGCCGTGTAGACGCCGTCGACCTGCGTGCCTTTGAGCAACGCGTCGCAGCCCATCTCCGCGGCGCGCAACGCG
>DASPMA010000253.1:0-3559 GCA_035627335.1 Binatia bacterium | reverse complement strand
CGGAACGTCGAGCCGGATGCGCAAGCGTTGCGTGCTGGGGCCGGTGACGACGCCGATCGGCGGGAATGTTGCGCCGGCGCCGGTCTGCTCCGTCACGGCGAGCCATGCTGCCGTGTCCCGCACGCTGCGGCTGACGCAGCCATTGACGGAGATGTCGACGCCGGAATCGGGTCGTCCACCAAGAACGCTGCGCCCGCGCGAAGGCTTCAGGCCGACGAGGCCGTTGCATGATGCTGGAATGCGGATCGAGCCGCCGCCATCGCTGGCATGCGCGATCGGGACGACCCGCGCCGCCACCGCCGCCGCGGCGCCGCCGGATGAGCCGCCGCTGGAGCGCGATGTGTCCCATGGATTGCGCGTGGCCCCGCCAAGCAGCGGTTCCGTTGTCGCGGTGAGGCCGAACTCCGGCGTCGCCGATTTGCCGAAAGGCACCAGCCCAGCGGCGATCAGCGCGTCCATGTAGGGCGGTTGCTCGGTAGGCACGTTGTTGGCGAAAGCGCGGCTGCCGTATTTGGTCGGCACGCCGGTCATCGGCATCAGGTCTTTGATCAGTGTTGGAACACCAGCGAACGGTCCTTCAAGGCGCTGCGACAGCCGTGCTCGCGCGTAATTGTACGCCGGCGTTGCGATGAAATTGAGCTGCGGGTTGACGCGCTCGGCGCGCGCAATGGCGGCGTCAAGCGCTTCCTGCGCGCTGATGCGGCCGGCACGGATGTGAGCGGCGACCCCAGTCGCGTCAAGATCTCCAAGCGCATCCGAAGCCGCGCAGCATGGCGCATCGGCTGGCGTCTGACACGCGGCGGCAAGGCTGCTCAGCGCTGCCGCATTCGCCATCAGAGTGCGTCGTGAAATCCTCATGCCTGTCCCCCAGCTGTCGTGCGCAGACTTGCGCGCCGATCCATCAGGGGCAAGGGGTTGCCTTCGGGTAAGGATGCAGCGAAGGCGTGGCGCATGTCTCGTGTTCGCGCTGATGTATTGCTTGTGACGCGCGGCCTCGCCGAGAGCCGCGCCAAAGCGCGCGCGGCGATCGAGGCGGGTGGGGTCACTGCGGACGGCGTGCGCGTCGTGAAGCCTTCTGACTTGATCGAGGAAAGCGCGGCGCTCGAACTTGTTCCGCCGCATCCTTGGGTGTCGCGCGGCGGCGTGAAGTTGGCGCATGCGCTGGATGTGTTCGGCGTGGATCCTGCCGGACGTGTTTGCCTTGATATCGGCGCTTCGACGGGCGGTTTCACGCAAGTGCTGCTGTCGCGCGGCGCGACCCGCGTCTTCGCGGTCGATGTCGGCCACGGCCAGCTGCACCCCTCTGTCGCGGGCAACCCGCGTGTGATCAGTCTGGAGCGAACGGACGCCCGCGCGCTCGGGCGCTCGCAGATCACCGAACCTCCATCGCTCATCGTGTGCGACGTGAGCTTTATCGGTGCGGCAAAGGCGCTCGCGGCGCCGCTGTCGCTGGCGGCGGAGCACGCCGACCTGGTCGTGCTGATCAAGCCGCAGTTCGAAGCAGGCCCGGGAAAAGGCGGCGGCGTGCTTGCCGAAGACGACGCGCTCGCGGCGGCGGCTGAAGCAATCCGCGCTCTCGATGGCGCCGCGGATTTCCACCTTGTCGCGCAAACGGGCTCGCCCATTCGCGGCGGCGATGGAAATCTCGAAATCCTCGCCCACTTTCGGCGATAAAAAATCGCCCCGGCGTTCGCGCGCCGGGGCGAGTCACTGCGTACGAGGGTTAACTCGGGGGCGCCGGGCTTAGTAGCCGTCGCCGTAATAGTCGTCTTCGTAGTACTCGTCGTCCGACTGGCCGTAATACTCGTCATCACCGTAATAGCGATCGTCGTCGCGGTAATCGCGGTAGGCTTGGCCGTAGTACGGATCGTATTCGCCTTGCGGAACGCCTTCGCAGCGCGCGGTGTTGCGGCCGATGGCGCCGCCGGCGACTGCGCCGACCACCGCGCCGAGGACACGGCCTTCGTCGCGCGTGGAACGGCTGTTGGCCGCGTTATGGCCCAGCACTGCGCCCAAAATGCCGCCGATGACTGCGCCGCCGGCGGTGCGGGTGTTGCGCTCGCGCTGGCACTCATATTGGTTGGCGACGTGCGCGTCGTGATAAGTGCGATACTGTTGCGCCGCGGCCGGCTGCACGCCCATAAGGGCGGCGGCCATCGCGGTCGCGGCGACGAAAGCTGTACGCATGATGCGCTCCTCAATCCTTGGTCGCGGATAAAAGCAGAGCGCGCCTGAACGGCACATGAAGCGTCAGAACCGCCTTTCCCGGGCCCGACCCGCCTCCGCGGGCGCAAGCCAGCCGCCGCCTGCGCCGCAGGAGCGAATTCTCGCCATTTCCGCGATCGGGGCGCGCGGCGATGCAACCGCCGAGGGCGAGGACGGGCCGATCTATGCGCCATACGCGCTCCCCGGCGAGCAGGTGCGCGCGCGCATAACCGGCCACCGCGCCGAAGTGCTGGAGGTGCTTCGGCCGAGCGTCGAGCGGCAGGCGGCGGCGTGCCGGCATTTCGGACGCTGCGGCGGCTGCCAACTGCAGCACTGGCGCGAGGACGCGTATCTCGCCTGGAAGCGCGAGCAGGCGCGCGAGGCGCTGGCGCGGCGTGGCTTCGGCGGCGTTGAGGTCGATCCGGTTATTCCGGCCTGGGGCGAAGGGCGCCGTCGCGCGGGCTTCCACGCGGCGCGCCAAGGCGGGCAGGTGCGCATTGGCTTCATCGAACGCGGCGGCGCGCGGCTGACGCCGATTGCGCAATGCCCAGTGCTGGCGCCGGCTTTGGAGCAAGTTGCGCTAAAGCTCGCGCCGCTCGCGGACGCGGTGCTGCCGCAGCGCGGCGAGATCACGATGCTCTGTTTGCTGACGGATGCCGGCGTCGATGTCGCCATCAAGGGCGCCGGCCGCGCGGAATTGTTGAAACGCGACGCCCTGGAGCGGCTGAGTACACTTACACACGACTTGGGGTTAGCGCGGCTTTCGATCGACGGTGAGCCAATCGTCACGCGCGCCAAGCCGGTGCTGCGGATGGGGCGCGCCGTCGTCACGCCGCCGCCGGGGGCGTTCCTGCAGGCGACCGCGATGGGCGAAGAGGAATTGGCGCGGCTGACGCTGGAAGCTCTGGAAGGCGCGAACCGCGTCATCGATCTTTTCTCGGGAATCGGCACATTTGCTTTGCGCTTGGCGGAGCGGGCGGAGGTGCTGGCGGTGGAGGCGGACGAGGAGATGCTGGCGGCGCTGAAAGCTGCGGCGGATGGCGCGGGCGGAGCGCTGAAGCAGGTGACGACGCTGCGGCGCGATTTGCTGCGCACGCCGCTGGCGAGTCTGGAAATGAAAAAGTTCGACGGCGCCGTGATCGATCCGCCGCGCTCGGGCGCGCGCTTGCAGGCAGAACAGATCGCGCGGGCGCCGGTGCGCAAGCTGGCGTACGTCTCGTGCGATCCGGCGAGCTTTGCGCGCGACATCAAGGTGCTGATCGAGCACGGTTTCACGATTACGCGGGTGACGCCCGTCGACCAATTCCGCTGGAGCCCGCACATCGAGCTGGTGGCGGCGTTGCAGCGATGAAGC
>DASPMA010000252.1:0-4043 GCA_035627335.1 Binatia bacterium | reverse complement strand
GCGCCCTTCAGCTCCGCGAAATTGCGGACGAGGTTCGGCCCCCAGTACCCGTACCCGATAACGCCAATCCTGATCATTCTGATCGTCCCAGTCCCCTTGGGGCGCGTCTCGCCGCGCCGGTTTAGTCTCTCTTGTGCCTGGTGTCGCCCACCACCTTGGCAGGCACGCCAGCCACAATTGCGTGGTCTGGCACGTCTTTGGTGACAACCGCGCCCGCACCGATGAGCGCGCCTGCGCCGATGGTGACGCCTCCCATGATGGTGGCGTTCGAGCCTATCGAGGCGCGCCGCTTCACCACGGTCGGCACGACCGCCCAGTCGGCTTCGCTTTGCGCCGAGCCATCCTCGTTGGCGGCCATCGGGAAGATGTCATTGATGAACATGACCCCGTGTCCCACGAACACTTCGTCCTCGATGGTCACGCCCTCGCAAATGAACGTGTGCGATGAAATCTTACAGCGGGCCCCGACATGGGCGTTCTTCTGGATCTCAACGAAGGCGCCGACGCGCGAGCCGGTTCCAACCGAGCAACCGTACAAGTTGACCAGCTGCGGGTGATGGATCGTCACCCCCTCGCCCAGGCGAACATTGTCCGAAATCGGCATCCTACTCCCCAACACACCGGCCGTGGCGCCCATCGCAATTTCCGAGCCGCGTTATGCTTAACGCCGCGCCTTTCACTGCTCAGCACATCGACCTGCGAAACCGGTCTATTGGCGAAGTCGGCGCGCTGTTCCAGGCATTGCGGCGGCCAGGAGAAATTCGCGCCTATTGGGACGCTGAGGCCGTTTCGCGCAAGGGATTTTGGATGCCGTTTGCAGTAGGCGCTGTGGACGCTGTGCGCGCGCCGACGGCGGCGACGAGATCGCGGAAACACGCTTCCGGCGAGAAGTGCCTTCGCGCGCAATCGAGCGCGCGGGCGCCGAGGGCGCGTCGTGAGCGATGGTCGTTCATCAAGCGCACGGTCGCATCGGCAAACCGCTCAGGATCGTCCTCGATGACGATGGCGTCAGCGACGAGACGGTGAACTCCCTGAGCTGTAATGTTTGTCCCAACCACGGCTTTGCCCGCGGCCATGGCCTCGATCAGTTTTATCTTCAGCCCCGAGCCGGTGACCAGCGGCGAGATGACGACCCCCGCATCCCGATAAAGCGGTCCCAGATCGGGTACGACGCCTGCGAAGGTCACGCCATCGGGGCAGGAGACGAAGGCGCGGTTCACCGAGCCCGCGACGATGAGTTTTGCCTGCCGCCCGCATGCCCGGATCAGCGGCCATGTATTCGCGAAGAAGTGCTCTAGGGCAGTGACGTTCGGCGGCGTGTTGCTGCCGACGAAGAGGAGCGTGTCATCGTCGCCCGGCTGAGCGTCTGCACCGATCGCGGCTGCATGTGGGGCGATAACCACATCAAGGCTGGGCAAGGCAGCGCGGACGGCCCGCCCTTCCTCCTCCTGGATGGCGACGGCCACGTCGGCCTGTCCAAGCAGGTGAAATTCGTCCGCGGCCGAAAGCTCGTAGGCGTCATCAGCCTTCGCCGCGTCCCGAACGCGGGCGGACATTAGATCGTGCATTACAACGAACCGCCGCGCCTGATGGCAAAGCGCGTAAGGCGCAAGCGGGGTCAGCCAACCGTAGTCGCAGAACACTGCGAGGGCGTCGGGGGCTGCATGGCGCGCGATAAAGAGCTGATCGGCGCGCGACGTCGCCGCGCGCTGCGCCGGCGGGGCTGGCTTCGACCACCCGGCAGCTAGCCCGAATTTGCCAAGCGCCGTGGCCAAGACCGCCCCCGCCGATGCCGCCCAGATTCGCCATGAGCGCGCCAGCATGAGGCTGCCGAGCCGCAAGCCGCCGCGAACCACGTAGCGGTCGAACACTTGCGTTTCAGGCTTTAGCCACAAAACGGCCCAGCGGCCGAAGATGGCGGGCGACGCTCCGATATAGTCGACCGCGTATCCGGCTTCCCTTAGTGCATTGGCCACGGCGAGCAGATAGGCCGAACTCCCATTAGTCGCGCCAACTACGCGCTGGCGCGACAGCAGTGTGATGCGCGGCGCTCCCGATAGCGCTTTCGGGCGTGCCGTCGGCAGACGCGCGGCGATAGGATCCTTCAGCAAACGCAACGCGCTCGGACGCCGTACCGCGGTCATGATGGCGCCCATCACATCGCGCGCCTTAAGCGCAGCGACGAGCTTCGTGAACGCGAGCGCATCTGCCCTGGCGGATGCGCCTCTGGCGATTTCACGCGCGAGCGCCTTGTCGCCGCGCGTATCGAGCGACGCATAAGCGGCATCCATCGCGGCGATTGAGGCGGCGTCCAGCCGGTGCGAGATCGAGCCCGCGTGCCTGCGATAGAAATAGCCTAGTTCTGGATAAATGCGCATACGCGCGCCATTCACCAGCAGGCGCAAGATGAGGTCGGAGTCTTCGCCGATGCGCAGGCTCTCATCGTAAACGGGCTTCAGCGAGCGACGCAGCACCGGCTTTAGGTAGCCAAGCGCGCGGCGACCACTCAGAAGCTGGTTGCTGCGTTCATATTGGACGGCGTCGATCCAATGCGGCCTGCGCGCCATGGCCCCGCGCAGATGCGCATGGGGAGCACGCGATCCATCCTCATAAAAGACAAGCAGGTCGTCGGCGGCGATGTCCGCGCCGTCCGCTTCCGCTGCGCGGATCAGGCGCTCCAGGCGTTCAGGATGAATGACGTCGTCGTTGTCGACGAGCGCGATCCAGCGTCCGCGCGCAATGGCAAGGCCTCGATTGCGCGCGGCGGCAGGTCCGGTGCGCGCCGGTTCGCTCTCAAGGAGAATCAACCGCGGATCGCCGCCGGCGGTTGCTCGTGCGATTTCCAGTGAATGATCGCTTGATCCGTCGTCGCTGACGATCAGTTCAAGCGAATGCTCGGTCTGCCGCAGCACGGAACGCACGGCTTCGGCGATGTGCGCCGCGCCGTTCAGGTTGGCCATGATGACCGAAACCAGAGGTGTCGCCGTGTTTTCGTTCATCTTCGGCTCAGCATCGGTCCTGCAAGGAGCGCTCCGCACTTCACATGCCGGGAAGGGAACCGCGTTGCCAGTGTTTGCCCCCGGGCATAAGGCAAATCCTATGGGATTGCTGCGGATGTTCGAGCGCGCGCCGCCGCCCGCCGCCCGATTTCCGGACGGCCGCGTCGGCTTTGCTGTCGGCGACATTCACGGTCGCGCCGACCTGTTAACCGAGATGCTGTCGTTGCTGGAGGAGCGGGCCGAGGAAGAACGGCGCGACGGCAACGAACCTATCGTCGTGTTCCTCGGCGATTATGTAGACCGCGGACCGAACAGTGCGGGCGTCATCGAACTTCTCCTCAGCGGCCGGCCGCGCGGCTTTCACCGCCACTACTTGAAGGGCAACCACGAGCAATCGATGCTCGATTTCATGGCCGCTCCGCTCGAGAACCGCGCTTGGCTCTTGCAAGGCGGCGCGGAAACGCTCGTCGCGTACGGCGTGCAGCCGCCCCAGCCTGTTGGCGCCCAGGATGAGGATTGGGCAGCGGTGGCGTCAGAATTGAAGGAGCGTGTGCCGCACGCGCACTTGGATTTTCTCAATGGCCTTGAACGCTATGTCGCCTATGGCGACTACGCATTCGTCCATGCGGGCGTGGACGCGGCCCGTACCCTCGAGGAACAGACTGACGACGACCTTTATTGGATCCGCGACCGGTTCATCGCTAGCCGGCGGCGCTTCTCGCACCGGGTGGTCCACGGCCACACGCCAGTGGATCGGCCGTATGCCGACGAGCGCCGGATCGCTGTGGATACCGGCGCATACGCCTCCGGAACGCTAACCGCCGCCCGCTTCGAGGGGTCTGAGGTCGCGTTCCTCTCCGTCTCGGATCGGAACAGCCTCAGATAGGCGGCCCCGCGACGCCGGGCCGCTTGTGACCACATGCGGCGCAGTCTAAACCCCGGCCAAACAGCGAGGAGACAGGCGCATGGCGCAAGCGGGCGCGCACGGTGAAGTCGGGCAAATGGACATCCGCGACCAGAAGGAAACCTTCCACGGCTTCCTGA
>DASPMA010000251.1:0-4828 GCA_035627335.1 Binatia bacterium | reverse complement strand
CTGGCGGCGCACCCACTGCTCGACCTGCGCGCTCGGGATGAGCCCGCGCCCGTCCGACGCGTACTCCAGTCCTTCGAGCACCCGCGCGTAAGGGCCAAAGCCGGAAATCCGATACGGCACGACCAGCACGCGGCCATCGCCTTGCGAATGCTGTTCGACATAAGAACGAATGCGCGCTTCTGAGGCGGCGCGCTCTACCGGCCAATCCTCACGGAGCGTTTCCACGTGCACGTCGCGATAACCCGTGACGGACGCCGCGCGCGCGCCGATCAGCTGCAGCCAGCGCTCGTTCTCGGCGTCGGTTTCCGGCCCGTGCGCAATGACGAGGACGCTCTCGTTCGCCGGCGATTGGCTGAGCGCGCGGGCGCGTTCCACCAGCACCGCGCCCATCTCTGGCGCATCCATCAAACCTTCACGGCTGACGGCGAACGACGCATCGGTGCTAAGGCGCCAGAACTCCATGCGATGACCGCCGTGGCCTGCTTGCGCGGCATGCGCCGTGTGCGCGTCTTGCCGGGGTCGCGTTGGCGCGCCGGGGCGCAGGCCAAGGATCTGCTCGGTGCGCTCATGCCAGCTTTCGCCGCTGATGAAGAGACGCACGACTGCAATGCGCGAGACGCCCCGCGCTTCGAGCCGCGTGACTGCATCCTGCAAGCTGACGGCGTCCGCCATGCCAAACGCGATCTCGAGTGGATAATCGCGCCCGACAGGCGCCAGCATGGTCTCAACATCGCTGTTCCACTGCGGCGAGCCGCCGTGCGCCATCACCAGCACGCCGAAATCGCCGCTTTGGGCCTGCGCTGGCGCCGCGGAAAATAAGGCTGCTCCGAACAAAGCAGCGCTCAGCAAACGGCGGGTCAGGTTGAGGCGCATGGATCGCTCCCTAGAAACGATAAGAGATTGAAGCTGAGAAGTTGCGTCCCGGCTGTGTGAAGGCCAAGAGCGACGGTGATGTCGGCGTCAGCCCCAGATCGCGGACGTCGCTCCACCACCAATACGTTTCGTCAGTGACGTTGAAGGCGCCGACACGCAGAGTGGCCGCATCCGTGACATTCCAATAGGCGGTCAGATCCAGGATCGTGAACGCGTCGGGACGGAAGGCATTGTTCGTCTCGTCGTCTTCCTTCCGCGACGAGTACGTCACAATCGCCTGGCCGCCAAAGCGTCCGCTTTGATCGTCCCACGACAAGCCCGCGACCAGCCGCCATGGATCGACGCTTTCGAGCGGGCTGGTGACGCCCGCCTCGGTCTGCTCGCCCTCGGCATAGGAAGCGGCGGCGATGAAGCCGAGCCCGTTGTCCCACGAACCATCGATACGCCCCTCGTATCCGGTGATGGTCACCTCGCCGAAATTGATGACCTGAAACTGCGTCAGGTTGCCCGGCGAGCCGGCGCCGAAGGGAGGGCCGCCGACCTGCACCTGCTCGATGAAGTCCTCGTAGTCGCCGGTGAACGCCGTCGCGCTTGCGCGCACATCGGCGCCAAACACTTCGACGTCCCGGATGCGGATGCCGACTTCAAAGGTCTCGCTGGTCTCCGGACGCAGGTTCGGGTTGGGGATCGAGGTGTAGAACTGCGTGGCGTTCGTGAAGGCCTGGTTCACTTGCGTCGGCGACGGCGCGCGGAAACCTTGCGCGTAATTGAAGAACGCCCCGAAATGGTCTGTCGGCCACGCAACGATGCCGAAGCGCGGCGTGATGCGGGAATCTTCCTGATCGACGACGTCGAGCGTGTAGAGCGCGTCGTCAGTGGCATCGATCTCAAATGAATCGTACCGCACCGCCGGGAACAGCTGCAGCGATCCATTCAGCAACGAGATTTCGTCCTGAATGAAAACGCCCACAAGCGTGAAGTCGGTGACCGGGAACGGACGCGTCGGGAACACTTCGCCCGAGGGGAACGTACCGTCGCGGATGCCTTCTTGGCGAGTCACCGAATAGTCGCCGCCAACAATCACGTGATGCTCAACCGCGCCCGTCGCGAATTCGCTTTCAAGCTGGCCCGCAACGCCGGCCACTTCATTCTCGAACGTCCCGATGCGCGTACGATCGGTAGTGCTGCGATCCTCGAAATGGAATTCGACGATCTCGGCGCTTTGATAATAGGCTGACCAGTTCGCGCGATCGACTAGGCCGCCTTCGTTGCCGAAGGTATGATCGAATGCGAGGCGCGAGCGTTCGCTCGTGTCGCGCGCGTCGAAATCGAACACGGCCGGGAACGGGAAGGAAGCAGGCCCGCGCGCGGTCAGAACTTCGGTGATCACAGAACTATCGCCGTAATCCGCGGTCAGACGGAAGCGGTGCGCATCGTTCGGCTCGAACACCAGGCGCGCAGTTGCCGCGTTGCTTTCCGTCTCTTGCGGATTGGGCGCCGTCCGCCCAGCGCCTTCGCCGCCCGTCGTGCCTTGATTTTCCTGCTCGTGGCCGTCGCGGCGCGTGTACGCGAGCATGCCAGACCACTGATCGTTGAGCGCGCCGGCGACGATGACATTCTCCGCCCAGCTGTCGTCCGCGCTGTCATACGTGGCGCGGAGGCGCGCGGCAAAGGTCTCGCCTTCATCGAGAAAGCCGCGCGGATCGCGCGTAATGAAGCTGACGACGCCCGCCACGCCATCGCTGCCGTAAAGCGCCGATGCCGGCCCGCGGACGATCTCCACGCGGCTCAGCAGATCGAGATCGACATAGTCGCCGCGGCCGAACTGCAGCGGACCGAACGAAAAGCCGTCCGGCACCCGCACGCCGTCGATCGCCATCAGCACGCGGTTGCCTTCAAGGCCGCGGATGTTGAAGCTGGAGTTTCCGTCACGGCCCGTGCCGTTCGCGGCGCTATAGCGCGCTGGATTTGTGCGCACCGAAACGCCGGGCTCGAAGCGCACGAGGTCCTTGATGTCGGCGACGAGGTTTTCGTCGATCGCCTCTTCGGTGATCACCGTCACCGTGGCCGGCACCTCGAAGGTCTCCGCCTCGGTCCGCGTCGCGGTGACTGTGACCGTCTCAGACTCAGCGACCTGTTGCGCATCCTGCGCCTGCGCTGCCCCCGCCATCCCCATGATCGCCGCCAGCGCCGTCGTCCCCCAAAGCCTCCGCATCACCCCTCCAGACATTCCAGGTGTCCGGCCGGGCTTATTGCGACTGCTTCGCAGAATCAATAGCGATCATTCTGGGATGTTCTGCCGCGCTCTTGAGCCGCCAGGCCGCCCCCCGCATGACTGGGCCCATGGCCATCGCCGAAACCCGTACGCCGGGCGCTGCAGTCCCGCCGTTCTGGAGCGCCACTAGCCGAGTGCGCGTACGGACACTGATCGTGCTGCGTTGGTTGGCCGTGGTCGGCCAGACCATTGCGGTGCTGTTCGTCCGCTATGGGCTCAACGTCGAGTTTCCATTGGGTTGGGCGCTCGCAGCGATTGGCGTGTCTGTGGCGCTCAACTTGGCGCTCAGCTTCATGCGGCGCGCGCAGGAACTGGCACTCGAATGGGAAGCCGCCGCACAGCTCGCCTATGACGTTGTGCAACTGGCTGTACTGCTCGCGCTGACCGGCGGACTGCAGAACCCGTTCGTGTTCCTGTTCGTGGCCCCCGTCGCCGTGTCCGCCACGATCCTGAGACCGGCCGTCACCGCGATGCTGGCGGCCCTTACCTTCGGCTGCGTTGGCGCCATCTCGGTGCTGCGCTTGCCCCTGCCCTGGCCGGAAGGAGCAGCCCCCTTCAGTCTGCCCCCGCTTTATCAGCTTGGCATCGCCGCCGCCGTTCTCGTCGGCCTCGGTTTCACCAGCGTCTATGCGTGGCGCGTCGCAGCGGAAGAAGAGCGGCTCAACATCGCGCTCGCCGCCGTGCAAGCCGTGCTCGCACGCGAGCAGACGCTCTCCGCGCTCGGCGGCCTCGCCGCCGCCGCCGCGCACGAACTCGGCACCCCGCTCGCCACCATCCACCTCGTTGCGAAGGAGATGTCGCGCGACTTGAAGCCGGACGACCCGCGTGCGGAGGATTTCCAGCTGCTCGTAACTCAGAGCGAGCGCTGCCGGGCGATTCTGGGCCAGCTCTCCGCCCGCCGCGAGACCGGCGACGTCATGCACGCCCGGGCGCCCATCCGTGCCTTCCTTGCCGAAATCGCATCCCCGCACGAAGGGCTGGGCGCCGACATCGTCATCACCGCGCAAGGCGATGGTCCGCTCGACGTAAAGCGCATGCCGGAGATCGTGCATGCGCTCGGCGGCATCGTCGAAAACGCCGTCGGCTTTGCGAAAACCCGGGTTGACATCGAAGCCCTCTGGAGCCGTGAGACCGTTGAGATCACGGTCCGCGATGATGGACCCGGTTTCGCGCCGGCGATCCTCAATCGCCTGGGCGAACCCTATCTGACCGAGCGCGACCATCAGGGTGTCGCCGGAGGGCTGGGACTTGGGTTTTTCATTTCAAAGACCCTGCTCGAACGCACCGGCGCCAAGCTCGAAGTCCGCAACCGGCGTCCGCCCAATCAAGGCGCCGTGGTGAAAACGGTCTGGCCCCGTACATCAATCGAGGCGCCTAAGCTTTGATCGGGACCAAAAAGTTCTTACATATCGCTCATCCGGAGCCATGACATGCCCACAGACCTCGCCGTTGAGGGCGATAAGTCCCTTTTGATCCTGGATGACGATGCGCCTTTCCGCACGCGCCTAGCGCGCGCGTTGGAAGGCCGCGGCTTTGAGGTGACCGCCGTCGGCAGCGTCGGCGAAGCGTCCGACATCGCGGTGAAAACCCCGCCCGCTTACGCCGTGCTCGATTTGCGGCTCGAAGATGGCTCGGGCCTTTCCGTGGTCGAAGCACTGAACAAGCACCGTCCCGACGCCA